>CAYWQC010000042.1:0-9207 GCA_964460405.1 uncultured Staphylococcaceae bacterium
AATAGGGTAATTATTAGTGTATTTGGCGACTAATAAAGTGTTGATGCATCATAATCGACGCCGCCACACCTGCATTCAATGAATCAATTTTGCCAGTCATATTAATTTTAATACGAATGTCGGCTTGTTCAATCAACCATTCACTGACGCCTCTTGCCTCATTACCTATTACAATGACAACTTTTTGCTCGCTTGGCAGTGAGGAAATTTCACTCGCCTGCTCGAGTGTTGTCACGATAATTTGATAACCAGCCTTCTTTGCTTCAACAATAAAAAATTGGCGATCAAGACGAGCTAAATGGAGTAAAAAGTGAGCACCTTGACCTGCGCTAACCACTTTTTCATTATACACATCAACACTATTAGTGGAGCTGACGACATTATAAAACCCAAAAGCGAGCGCACTACGCATGATTGTTCCCATATTCCCAGGATCACGAAGATCATCAAGAAAAATCATAGGTTGTGTAAAGTCAAGATTGAGAGCTTGCTTTTTGCAAATACCAAAAACACCAGGACTATGACTTAGTGTCGACAATTTATCGGCAATACTTGGATGAATGATATAGTGATCAACGCCACTATAGGGGTTAGCCTCATCAACACTAATATATGTGACTAAGGCATGATGATTCGCCGCCATCTCGACAAGATGCGCACCCTCAACAAGAAAGAGACCACCCTGTTTGTCTTTATTGAGATTAACCCATGATTTAACAAGGGGATTTTGTCGACTAGTGATGTGATAGGTTGTCATAATGACCTCGCTTTAAATTTTTGGCTAGTTGTTTATAATTAGGGCAATAGCGGTACACTAGGGCGTAAAAGTCAGCCTGATGTCCGCCGATAAAATAATGCGCTAATTCATGAACAATAATCGCGTCGATAATATCAGGATGATAATGAATGAGTTGCAAATTATATGTAATTTTACGCCTCTTTATTGCATTAGTTCCCCATCTTGTCTTCATATCTCTCACACCCACTTGATGGGCAACGTCAATACCCATCAATGCTTCATAATAAGCAGTTCTTTTAGCTAAATAGTTTTTAAATCCACGTTTAGTCTGCTGATAAAACTCTACTTGACTGATAGGGTTAGGGCTAGCTAGTATCGCTTGATAAGATGGAAACGCCTCACCAAAGTAATAATATTGATTGTTTTGCACGACCTTTTTTTGCTTTTTAAGTTTAAGAATGAGTGATTCTTTTTCATAAAACACCATCTTGATTTCTTGTTTGGAACTATGAAGGGGCGCTGAAACTTTGAAGACTTCGGCGCGATGATCATAGCGAAAAATGATACGCTTCATCGCTTTCTTTGAAACAAGTACGGTTTGTGGCCCCTCAGATGTCTCAAGCAGAAGGGTATAACTTGCAATCACTTTTGTCATATGGAAATTATAACAAAAATATCAAATAGTATGTGATTTGTTATATAATTAATGACATGGAAACAATCATCGTGTCTGCTTGCCTTCTTGGATGTGCGTGCCGCTATGACGGTCGCGGTAACTATCATGAAGGTATTGCGCAATTAAGAACTAAATATAACGTCGTCATTGTCTGTCCCGAGGTAGATGGTGGTCTTTCAATTCCCCGGATTGCTAATGAAATTGTTGGCGATCGTGTCATTAATAAAATTGGTGAAGACAAAACAGAAAATTTCGAAAAAGGGGCGCAAATCGCGCTTGCTCAGGCACAAAAACATGGAGCGAAAATCGCTATTTTAAAGGCGAAAAGTCCCAGCTGTGGCAGTGGCAAAATTTATGATGGTACCTTTAGTGGCACCCTTATTGATGGTGATGGTTACACAACGCGACTCTTAAAAAAACATGGCATAAAAGTTTATAATGAAACAAACTTTCAAGAATTACTATGAACCGAACCCAACGTTTAGTATTAGCCGCTCTTTTTACTGCACTTAGTTTTATTTTTACATTTTTTGTTAAAATTCCTTTTCCAAGTGGCGGTTATTTTAATATCGGTGATGCCTTTATTATCCTTAGTGCTATTGTCATTGATCCCTTTACTGGTGTCCTTGTAGGTGCACTAGCGGGTAGTCTAAGTGACTTATTCGCTGGTTACGCCCTATATATTCCTTTTACAATCATTGCTAAAGCGTTGGAAGCATTGCTAGCTGGGTTAATTTATCACAAACTGAAGGGTATATTTAAATATATCGGCATTTTTGCCGGTGCCATCTTAATGGTGGCCACATATGCCCTTGCCTATTTCTTACTATTAGGTAAAAATGCCATGTGGGCAAATCTCCCCTTTGATGGCATCCAAGCGGTAATTGCCGTCACCCTTTCAATCATACTCGTCATCATTTTCGAGCGAACGCCCCTGCTTAGAAGAATACGACCACGCAAATAAAAAAGGCTCAATATGAGCCTTTTTAAATGGTCTAATGAACCTTATTGATGTTTAGTGTTTTTAATTGTGGCAAGCGTCTTCTTATCAATGGCCTTGATGACTTCAACAAGAAGATCAATCGTGGCATCAACATCTTTCCGGTTGACAATTGAGACGTGAGAGTGGAAATAGCGACATGGCAACGACACGGTCATATTGACAACGCCATTGCCATATTTATGAATTTCTCCACTGTCAGTTCCACCCGCTGTCAAAAGGTCATATGTATAATTAATGCCCTTTTCACGAGCGACTTTTTCAACAAAATCAAAGAACCCACGATGGGCAATCACACTACCATCCATCACACTCAGTGCAACGCCTGCACCTAATTTAGTTGGGTTATCAGGTGACCCTGGTAAATCATAACTCATGGTCACATCAACACCAAATGAGACATCAGGTTTAACAAGGTGCGTTGATGTTTTGGCACCACGAAGACCAACTTCTTCTTGAACAGAAGCCACAAAAGCAACATTAGCCTTGTGCCCACCTTCTTTTTTCAGTCTTTTAATGACTTCAATACCAACAGCAACACTGACGCGATCATCCCATGCCTTACCTAAAAGGGCTTCCCCATCATTGAGTACGCGGAAATTTTGTAGGGGAACAATGGGATCACCGACGCGGATGCCAAGCGCTTCCACAGCGGCTTTATCCTTGACGCCAAGATCAAGATACATGTCTTTTAAATCCATCACCTTATTACGCGCTTCTGCAGGCATACCGTGTGGCGGTTGTGCTCCTGTCACACCAACAAATTCTTTGCCATCGCGTGTGATGACAGTCCATTCGTGAGCAAGGACAACATGACCCCACCATCCACCAACAGGATGGAGGCGAATATAGCCACTTTTCTCAATACGCGAGACTAAAAAACCAACCTCATCCATGTGCGCGGAAAAGCTAATAACAGGTTCGCCCTCCTCGCCATCAACACGGGCAATCACACTGCCAAGGTTATCAAACTCAAGGCGATCGGCCACACCAGTTAATTCATCTTTAACGAGTTTAGCAACACGGTGTTCATCACCGCTGACACCAGTAACTTCACTGAGTCGCTTAAGTAAATCTAAACGTTCATCTAACTTCATAAAATCCTCTTTTCTAATATTTATCTTTTTGTCTTTGATAGTTTACCACTAATTTTGCTTCATAAGCAGCGGTAATGTCTTCATTGGTAAATGAAAGCGCTTGCCCAAGTGATAGGAAATCACTGAAAGTATGATAAAAATCACCCTGATCTTCACTTTTACTAAAGCTGACGATACTTTGGTACACATTAATAAACTTATCTCCCTGATCATACTCATCATCGATATCACATTCAAAAGTAGGGAGTTCGATGTCATAGGCAAGTGCAAGTGATAGGAGAAAATGAAGACCATCAGCATATTCATCTAAGAGACGCTCGCGACTTTCAGGTGGTTTAAGCGACCAAAACTTAAAAGTGCGCGTGGCATTAGCAAGTTCGCCAAGTTCGACTAAAAAAGCAAGTAAACGTCGACGCTTTGTTGTTTCATAGTCAACACCATGATTTAAATGAATTAAACTATCAAGCGCCTTTTGTTTGTCAATGAGTTCACTAAAATCAAAACGCATCATACTAACTTCTCAATATGCCAAATAGCATCAATGTATTGTTGAATTGTCCGATCACTTGAGAAGTAGCCACTTTTAGCGATATTGATAATGCATGATTTTGCCCATGCTTTACGATCACGGTAGTAGGACGTTATGTCATCACTCCGCTTAATATATGCACGGAAATCTTCAAGAATCAAATATTCATCGCCACGGTGCATGAGTTCATCGAAAATCGCGCGGAATCGGTCAACATCACCATCACTCCATGTCCCATCAATCAAAGAGTCAACAATGCGTTTGATTGTCGTATCACTCTCATATTTGTCCCAAGGTGAGTATCCCTTCTCTTTAAGTTGGGAAACAGCATTTTCACGTAGACCAAAAATAAAGGAGTGTTGATCACCAACGCGTTCGTTGATTTCAACATTAGCACCATCTAATGTCCCAAGTGTAAGGGCGCCATTCATCATAAACTTCATATTTCCCGTACCACTAGCTTCTTTGCCGGCGGTGGAAATTTGTTCACTAATGTCGGCAGCAGGAATAATGATTTCGGCACTACTGACACCATAGTTTTCAATAAAGACAACTTTCATAAATTTTGAAATCTCCGGATCATGATTGACGACATCAGCGACGCCATTAATGAGCTCAATGACTTTTTTAGCAAAAAAGTAACTAGGAGCGGCCTTTGCTCCAAAGAAGAATGTGATCGGATGAATTCTAAAAGATGGTTCATTTTTCATCTTAAAGTAAAGATACATAATGCGGAAAACATTCATGAGTTGGCGTTTATAGGCATGGAGGCGCTTGACTTGAACATCAAAAATCGAGTCAACGTCAATGTCAATATCATTGTGTTCCTTAACGTAACGCGCTAATTGTTGTTTTTTGAGTCGTTTAATTTTCAAGAACTCGGCCTGCACATCTTTATCGGCAGCAAAAGGCATAAACTTCTCAAGTAACTCAGGTTTACTAATCCATTCATCACCAATTTTTTTGGTGACAAGACCACTCAATTCTTGGTTGGCATATACAAACCAACGGCGGTGCGTAATACCATTTGTTTTGTTATTAAATTTGCTGGGGAATAGTTCGTAAAAATCTCTAAATGTTTCCCGTTTTAAAATATCAGTATGCAGCGCTGCAACGCCATTAACGGAAAAGGCAGTAAAGAGAGCAATATTGGTCATATGAATCATACCATCACGTAAAATCGCCATATTTTGTCGTGCATTTTGATTGAATCCTTGTTCAACAAAATAGATTTGACTCCGGCGATGAATTTCTTCGATGATCATATAGACACGTGGAACTAGGCGTTGAACATAGTTGATTGGCCATTTTTCTAATGCCTCAACCATGACAGTGTGATTGGTATAAGCCATACTCTTGCGGGCTTGTTCCCAGGCTTCTTCCCAGCCAAAACCATAGTCATCCATGAGAATACGCATTAATTCAGGAATAGCTAAAATAGGGTGAGTATCGTTGAGTTGAAACACGAATTTTTCATGGAAGTTTTTAAGTGTTTTATACTTTCTAAAATGACCTCTGGTTGCACTTTGAAGACCAGCGGAAACAAGGAAATACTGTTGTCTTAGACGTAAAATCTTGCCATGCTCAGTTGAATCATCAGGATAGAGACCATGATTGATTTGTTTAAGCGTTGTTAAGTATTCCTCAAAGGGTTGATCATCGGGTAAGTTTTCTTCACTGGGTTCCGCACTCCAAAGGCGTAATGTATTAGCGACGTGGTTGCGATAACCGATGACAGAGACATCATAAGGAACGGCTTTCACACAGACTGGATTAACCGTGCGCACACCATAACCACCAGCAGGTTTAGCGTATGTTTCTGCACTACCATAAAATTTGACTTCAACTGAGTGTTTCGGTTTTCTCACTTCCCAAACATTACCATTTACAAGCCATTGGTCAGGGACTTCGACTTGACGATTGTCAACAATCTTTTGGCGAAAGAAACCATACTCGTAACGAATGGTGTTGCCGTGACCAGGGTAACCAAGTGAAGCAATTGAATCGAGAAAACAAGCAGCAAGTCGACCTAGACCACCATTGCCGAGGCCAGCATCACTTTCCTGCTGCTCTAATTCATGAATATCAATCCCTAAATCTTTGAGTCCTTCGCGAGCCACTTGATAAATACCTAAATTCATCATATTACTCGTTAGGAGCCGTCCGATTAGAAACTCCATTGAAAAATAAATCAACTGCCGTTTATCATTTTTAAGGATATTTTCACGCGTTGAGCGCCAGTCATAATTAGCGTAATCTCGCACCATCGTTCCTAAAATATCATAACGTTCGGTGATGTGACTTTCTTTCACACCACGACCATACTTTTCACTTAAACGTCGTTCGAATTCGACAATAAAATCTTTTTTGTTATTAAACATTGAGCTCTCCTACTTCTTTCCTTTTGTTTGTTTGAGTTTAAAAATCATTGCCCCAAAAGAGGCTAATTTAATCGTAAGCGAATAAGGGCGATTTTCTGGACCAGGATAGGCGTTACTCATTAGGGGTAAGCCATTATATTGATTCCAACCGCCATAAACATCTTTATCACTGTTGAAAATCTCTTCATACACACCAGCGACGTTGAGGCCAATATCATATTCATCATAGTAATTAGATGTCATGTTATAGACGAAAACTAGGTGTGAGTCTTCGTATTGACGTTCAAAAACGAACACAGATTGTTGGGCATTATCAACCATCAGCCAACGGAAATTTTCTGGATTATGTTCTTGGACGTGCATCGCTTTTTCAGCACGATATATGAGATTAAGATCGCGAACAAGCCGTGAAATTGAATCATGCTTTGGAAATGTTTTAAGCGTCCAAGGTAAGGACTTTTGTTCATTCCATTCATCAAAGCTGGCGATTTCATTGCCCATAAAATTCAGCTTTTTACCCGGATGGCCAAACTGATAGGCAAAAAGATTTCTAATGAGGGCAAATTTAATATCATAATTCCCCCACATCTTGTTGATAATCGTTCCCTTGCCATGGACAACCTCGTCATGAGATAGTGGCAACATAAAATTATCACTATAAAAATAGTGCATGCTAAATGTTAGTTGATTGTGATCATACTTTTTATAAATTGGATCTTTGCTGTAATATTTGAGCGTATCATTCATCCAACCTAAATCCCACTTATAATCAAAACCAAGGCCACCATATTCTAGGGGCCTTGTCACACCACTAAAATCAGAACTATCTTCGGCAATCATCATGAGATTTGGATGCGCATAGTGGAGTTTGCCATTGAGGCGTTTGATAAATTCGACACCACCACTATTTTCACCTCTTTGTTTATTCCCATCCCAAAAGATAATATTACTAACTGCATCAATACGAATACCATCAAAATGGAATTGTTCAACAAAGTAATTAACCGCCGACATTAAAAAACTACGGACAGGGTCTTTACCTAAGTCAAACTGTGGCGAGCCCCATTGACTAAACGTGTTTGTGGGGTCACTGTATTCATACATATGAGACCCATCAAATTCGAGTAAGCCATAGGCGTCAACCGCGAAATGAACAACAACAAAATCAAGAATGACACCAATACCTGCTTGGTGCATGCGATCAACAAAACTCATAAGTTGAAATGGATTTCCATACCGCGAATCAACACTGAAAAATCCCGTCGCTTGATAACCCCAACTGCCATCAAATGGATATTGTGTAACAGGCATGATTTCAACATGGGTAAAACCATGTTCTTTGACGTATGGGATTAAGTAATCGGCCACTTCTTCATAAGAGATATCGCGACCATCAACCTTCCCTTTCCAACTGCCTAAATGGAGTTCATAAACACTCATGGGTTCGTCAAAACATCTGGTCCTTTGAGCTAGATAATCTTCGTCATGAAAGATAAAATTTCGAATGTCAAATGTCCGTGAACAAGTGCCAGGACGTTTTTCACTGAAAAAGGCATAGGGGTCGGCTTTATCAACATAAACACCCTGAGCATTTTTAAAATGGTATTTGTAAGACTGATAATTTGTTACGTCAGGAATGAACACTTCGAATAGCCCACGTTCATCAACCTGATGCATTTGATGGACACCAGGCAACCATCCGTTCCAATCGCCAATGACAGACACATCGCTCGCCAAAGGGGCATAGAGACGAAAAGTAACACCCTGAATCATTTCTGGGTTTTTAGGTTTACGACCAGGCTTAGATTTAGGACGTGGTTTTTCAACTTCTGTAAAATGGGCACCAAAGAATTGATAAGCATCGATTGTTTGTCCCATCAAGAATTCATCAAAAAAATTCATATCGCTCCTCCACTGCTTTTTATTATAGTCGATTTTCACTTTGTTTTAAACATTTACATGTTAAAAAAACCTCTGATATGTCATAATTAAATTGCAATTATTTATAAAGGAGTTTTTACATAATGAGTCAAAAAGTGATGGCCGTGAATGCTGGTAGTTCATCGGTCAAATTCAAATTATTTATCATGCCTGAAGAAAAAGTTATATGCAGTGGTATGGCAGACCGTGTTGGTTGGGAGGACGCACAGTTTAAAATCAAATTTAATGGTCAAGAAAAAAAGTTTACCCAGCCAATTTTAAATCATGAGATTGCGGTTAAACTTATTCTTGATAGTCTAATCGAAGAAAAAATTGTTCAATCTTACGACGAAATTAGTGTCGTTGGTCATCGCGTCGTCCAAGGGGGGAAATATTATAGTGATAGTGTTGTTTTCGACGAGACTGTCGCCGCCAAAGTCGCCTCTTTAATTTCCCTTGCACCCCTTCACAATAAACCGAACTTAATGGGGTATGAAACCTTTAAAAAATTACTACCTAATGCGAAAAATATCGCCGTTTTCGACACTGCCTTCCATCAAACAATGGAAGCCCAAGACTATATGTTTCCCATTCCATACGAATTTTATGAAAAATATGATATTCGCCGCTATGGGTTTCATGGCACTTCACATAAATATTTAACGATTGAAGGTGAAAAACTCATTGCTGATAAAACGACCAAACGAATTGTGACTTGTCACATAGGCAGTGGCGCTTCTATTAGTGCAGTCCGTGACGGCAAATGCGTGGCTACCTCAATGGGGTTAACACCACTTGGGGGTATTATGATGGGAACGCGAACCGGTGACATTGATCCTAGTGTCATGTGGTATGCCTGTAAAAT
>CAYWQC010000043.1:0-9092 GCA_964460405.1 uncultured Staphylococcaceae bacterium
AACAATCTTTTTGGTGGAGGCATCACCTTCACTAATCCCAGTAGAACGTCATATTTAGTCTTGTCACTGCGACATTTAAATATGTGCATGTTTCTTGATTGATGGTGTCGTTCCCACTACCTTTTTATTGGTTTATGGTAAAGTATTTATATAAAGGAGATAAAAAAATGAAAGAAATTGACGAAAGAAATCGCTTTAATGACTCACAAAAATTCGATGTGATAGTTGATCGTTTGCAAAAGCGTGGAGTAAGTTTGGAAGATATCGCCGCTGTTACTTATGACTTGCAAAAAAAGTATGTTGCAACATTAACGATGGCAACGTGTCTAGACCATGTTCGTCGTGTAATTATGAAACGTGAGGTTCAACACGCTATTCTCACAGGCATCGAGATTGATCGTCTAGCGGAGGAGGGATTAATTTCTGAACCACTATCTACGATTTTATTAAGTGACTTTGGTCTCTATGGCATCGATGAAGTTCTTGCCTTATCGATTGTCAATATTTATGGGTCTATCGGCATGACAAACTTTGGTTATGTTGATAAACTTAAACCGGGCATTATTGGCAAGCTTGATAACAAAAAGGGTGAAAGCAAAAAAGTTTGTAATACCTTTATTGATGATATTGTTGGCGCTATCGCCGCCGCTGCCGCTTCTTCAGTGGCCCATCGCTACGCCGACACTGATGAAATTGTCGCGCTATACAAAAAGTAAAACACATCAACTCGTCTAAGAGGGTGCCACTATTTAAGTGACACCTTTTCTTTATAAAGAAAAAAGACCTAATATTATGAGTATATGATTTGAAATCATCGCGGTAAAGGTTGATAATCTTAAAGGAAACTAGATGACAAAGGAGGAATATATACATGTCATTAATTGGAAAAAAAGTGGGCGAATTTTCTGCCCAAGCATATGTTGATGAAAAATTCATCACCGTTACAGATAGGGATTTACTCGGCAAGTGGAGCATTGTTTGCTTCTATCCTGCAGACTTTACGTTTGTTTGTCCTACTGAACTTGAGGACTTACAAGCTGAATCCCCAAAACTAAATGCCCTTGGTGTGCAAATTTTCTCAGTCTCGACTGATACACACTTCACCCACAAGGCATGGCATGACCATTCCGAGGCAATTGGTAAGCTCACTTACCCAATGATTGGTGATCCCAATCACAAAATTTCTCGGCTATTTGACGTTTTAGATGAAGAAGATGGCACCGCACAACGTGGGACCTTCTTAATCGATCCTGATGGCGTTGTCCAAGCTATGGAAATTAATGCTGGAGGTATTGGTCGTGACGCTTCTACACTACTAAACAAGGTGAAAGCCGCTCAATACATTAGAAAGAATCCTAAAGAAGTCTGTCCCGCTAAGTGGCAAGAAGGCGAAAAAACATTGACCCCTGGCCTTGACCTCGTCGGTAAGATTTAATCGGGTTGCTATCATGATTTTTGATGAAAATCTCCAAGCACAACTGAAGCAATATTTAGCACTTCTTGAAAGTGATCTTGATATTGAATATCACATAAGTGATGATCAAGATTCCAAGACAATGAAGGCCATGCTAGATGAATTAGTAGCTATTTCTAGTCGTATTCATTTGAAAGCGACCAAACTCACACGCCTACCGTCTTTTACAATTGCCAAAAAGGGTGAGAAAGCGCGCATTACTTTTGCGGGAACGCCTTTAGGTCATGAGTTTACCTCACTGGTCCTTGCCTTACTGCAAGTGAGTGGACGGGCACCAAAAGTAGAAGAAAGTATTTTGAATCGCATTAAAGCATTAAAAGGAAAGATGGCTTTTACGACATATGTTTCACTGAGCTGTCATAATTGTCCTGATGTTGTGCAAGCACTCAATCTTTTTACAGTCGTCAATCCTAATATCACACATGTCATGGTTGATGGTGGTGTTTTTAAAGATGAAGTAGAGGCCAAACATATTATGGGTGTCCCTGCGATTTATCTTGATGATGAATTTCTCGGTGGAGGGCGTCATAGTATAGACGAAATTTTAGATAAACTAGGTGCTGATGAAAAAATGGCTGAGTTAGTCAATAAAGCACCTTATGATATGTTGGTGATTGGTGGAGGACCGGCTGGTGCAAGTGCGGCGGTTTATGGTGCACGCAAGGGTATTCGTGTTGGTCTTATTGCTGAGCGCTTCGGTGGACAAATACTTGATACGGTTGGCGTTGATAATCTGATTGGAACCATCCACACTGAAGGCCCGAAAATTGCTGAAAATCTCGAAGCGCATTGTCGCGAGTATGGTGTTGATATTATCAAAAAAGAAAAAGTTGTTGCGATTAGTCGTGATGACATGGTGAATGTCACGCTTGAAAGTGGTGCGACACTCACGAGTCAAACGCTAGTCGTCGCCACTGGTGCCAAATGGCGAAACACAGGTGCTCCTGGAGAAATTGAACTGCAAAACAAGGGTGTAGCCTATTGTCCTCACTGTGATGGTCCTCTCTTTAAGGGTAAGGATGTCGCCGTCATAGGTGGCGGTAATTCTGGTATTGAAGCGGCGATTGATTTAGCTAATATTACCCATCATGTCACGGTTCTTGAATTCATGCCTGATTTAAAGGCTGATCAAGTCTTACAAGATAAACTGTATAGTTTACATAATGTAGATGTGTATAAAAACGTTGCAACGACATCGATTAATGGAACGGAACGGGTTGAAAGTATTTCCTTTAAGCATCGGGTGACAGGCGAAGAGAAGACAGTTGATCTTCAAGGCATCTTTGTACAAATCGGACTTGCACCTAACACGGCCTTTATAGGTGATACGCTTGAGCGTAATCGTTTTGGTGAAATTATCATTGATAGTCGCGGTTTGACAAGTATGGAAGGTGTGTTTGCCGCGGGTGATTGTGCAACGACACCTTACAAGCAAATTATTGTCGCGATGGGGAGTGGGGCCACTGCTGCTCTCAGTGCCTTTGATTACCTCGTCCGTCATCAACAAACCTAGATGAACATGACTCCTACCCTTGGGTGGGAGTTTTTTTGTTATTCATCTGAAAATTGATGATATTGCTATGATTGCATTCAAAATATTGTATAATAAGCAAGATTGCTTTGGCAGTCTTTCCTTTATCAAAGGGGGTTAATATATGGATATTGTCTTAAATATACTCGTGTTCGCAGTCGGCGTATTTGTCTTAATTAAGTCCGCTGATTTTTTTGTTGACGCTGCGAGTGTCATTGCTCGTAAATTAAAAATCTCTCCCCTTATCATTGGCTTGACCATTGTCGCATTAGGAACTTCACTTCCTGAATTTGCCGTTAGTCTTTCAGGGGCACTTAAATCAACAACGGATGCTAATTTATCCCTTGGTAATGTCGTTGGAAGTAATATTTCAAATATCACACTTATTTTAGGTATTAGTGCTTTGATGTCGCCTATTTTTGTGCAAAAGAGCATCATTAAACGCGACCTACCTTTTGCCGTTTTTGCGTCAGTATTACTTGCCGCTCTTGCTTTCTTGTTTCAAGCTGATAAGACGATTGTTTGGTGGGAAGCACTTATTTTTGTTGTATTGTTAATTGGATATATTTTCATCCTTGTTCAATCAAGTCGTAAGGCAAGTAGTGATGATTTAGATACGAACGTTGAACCTGAACTTGTGGAAAAACTTGAAGAGAAAAAATTTAGTGTTTGGACGATTGTATTTCTCATTCTTGGTGGAGCGGGTATTGCTCTAGGCGCTGAATTGATTACACGTCCTGCTACTTACCTAGCTGAGAAGATGGCCACAAGTATGGGATTAGACCAAGAAATGGCTACGATTCTTGTCGGGGTTTCTGTTGTGGCAATTGGCACTTCACTCCCGGAGTTAGCCACCTCAATTGCCGCTGCTCGTAAAAAAGAAAATGGCATTGTTCTTGGCAACATCCTTGGTTCAAACATTCTTAATATTCTCTTTATTCTCGGGATTACTGGTTTGTTTGTTCCACTTGGTGTCAGTGACACGATTATGATTGACATGGCGATTATGATTGCAATCACACTCGTTGCCTCGATATTAATTATTCGCAAAAAGCTTGGACGCGTTGAAGGTTTAATTCTCTTATCTATCTTCATTGGCTATATGACATATGTGATAATTCGCACGCTGATGTAAGTTCGTTTTTATGTGTTTTGATGAGCGCGTTATTTTTTAATAAAAACGTGCTTTTTTTGTCGTCAATTTATGCGGATATTATGATATAATAAACATTCAAAATGTCAAAAGGAGTGCAATTTATGGGTCTCAAATACTATATTAAAAAGCGCCTAATGCTTGCTTCTCTAAGCAAAAGAATTAAAGATCAACCTTTTGATTTAAACCGTTACGAAACGTATCAACTTCCTGCGGATGCATCTAGTTTTGATATTAATAGTTATTATTTTTCCGCCCACACACTGAATGGCGAATCGCTTCTCATTCGTAAAGCCGTACGTGGTGAGGGTCATTGTGAGATTTGGTTTGTCTATCACAGTGAACGTGGCACGTTTGTCAATCGCCAAAGTGCATATCACAATGAACCAATTCCTCTTCAAGTTGATCTTGTTGAAGTTGGCAAAAAATGGCGGTTTACCTTTAAGGGCAAACTCGTGAGAATGAAGATAGATGAAACAAAGATGGCCTCATTTAGCGATGAAGAAGTTGAGGTTGTCGCCGAGGGTGAGTTTGTGTCAAACACACCAATTTTTGATTTCACCACCCACCTTGATCCCACTTTGTTAGCGAGCGCCTTAGCTAAGGAAAAATGGGATAAACGCTTCCAACATGATATTAAGCTCAATCAGCAAGTCCATGTCGAACAACAAGGACAACTCAGTGCAACTCTGAACATAGGGGATAAGAGGATATCATTTAAAGGCTCTGCTATGCGTGACCACTCTTTTGGACGGCGTGACTGGGATTATATGAACAAACATATGTGGTTGATGGCGATTATTCGTAAGGATGAATCACTGAATCTTAACCGTGTTTCCTATCCACATATGCAACGTCTTCTCACTGGTTATTATGAAAAAGATGGGCTTGTTCAACAAATATCATTGAAAACAAATACCGCAAGTATTCCCACAATTGGGGGCGTGCCCCTTGATTTTAAGTATCACGTGGATTTGCAAAACGGTCTTAGGTTTGATGTTAGAGCAAGCGTTGAGGTTATTATTCCCTTTGTTTTTAATGAGGGAAAATATGTCTTATTTGAAGGCATTGGTAGCTTCGATATCAACCATAGAAAAGCACGCGGCATTATCGAGTTTGGCTTTAATAGCGATGAGACAAGATGGAAAACTAATGAATAGTAGTGGTAAATAACATGCAAATATATTGGATCAATGACATACCTGAGCATCTTCTTAGTGAGATTGGCGGAAAGGCTCGCGGTCTTTATCAACTAGAAAAACATCACTTTAAAACACCAAGAGGTTTTATTGCTCTTGATATTAACGAGGCTGATTTACCAACATTAGTCGCCTTTTGGCGTAAGAGTGGACTTGAAGAAGTAGCAGTTCGTTCAAGTGCTTCTCGCGAGGATGGCCTTGAATTTTCTAGTGCGGGACAATATCAAACATTTTTAAACATTCATACCGAAGAAGCCTTTATTGAGGCAGTCAAAGGGTGCCTAGCCTCGCTTGATAGCGACAACGTCAAGGAATATCGCCAGTTTGCCCATCAGGCAAAAAGTAAAATGACAGTGGTGATTCAAGAAATGATTAGAGCGAGTTACGCTGGTGTTGCCTTTTCGATTAATCCAATGACCAAAAAAGATGAAGTTGTCATTGAAGCGGTGGAAGGCTTAGGGGAACAACTTGTGTCCGGACTCAAACAAGCCTATTCTTATCAAATTGACCGGATAAGCCCCACTTTTGATAATGATTTATTCGCAGATGAACATCTTAAAGAAATATATGAAAGCACACTTCGCGCTGAAGAAAAGTGGGAAATTCCCCTCGATTTAGAATGGGCAATTGATCAAAGTGGTCGCCTTGTGTGGTTACAAGCACGACCCATTACAACACTCGATAAGGTTGACATCAATGAACTCGATAGTCGATTGCATCACGATAGTGACACTTTGACCAATCACAATGTTGGTGAGATGTTACCTGGGGCAATTACACCGCTAACGATATCAACAGTGGTACATGCAATTGATTATGGCTTAAGAAAAATGCTGACCGTTGTCGGTGTGGCTAAAAAAGTTGAGGATATCCCTCCCGCTTTTTGTGTTTCTAATTATTATGGACATCTATTCTTTAATATGCGTTATCTTTATCGAATTCCTCATGCCCTTATTCTTACTGATCGTGAATCGATTGACATAGGCATTTGTGGGCAACCGCTTGAGCACAAGGATGAGGATCAATTTAAGAAGATTTCCCTTATTCGTCGGCTATTTAATTTTGTTCGCTATTTTTCTTTTTTGTCCTCGAATAAGAAAGCAAGAAGAAAGATCGATCAACTCGCTCGTAATATTCATTTTGACTTAGACAAAGAGCCGATAGTATTATACGAAGAGATTACAAAGCAACTACATACTTTAAATCAAATTATGCTTTATCACTATATTACCTCGAGTTATTCAGGGGCGATGAGTAGTGCGCTTTTTAGCATATTAAAACGAGATAACGATAATCATGATGCGGTCAAGTCTTTGATTGCCAGTGTCCTTGAAGAAATTGATGATATTGAAAGTGCGGATATCTTATATTCACTACGGCGTATTGCCCTTTTGAGCCGTGCTGATCGAAGGGATATTGCCACCCTTAATATTGAGCAACTACTAGACTATTATGAAAACAGTAAGGCGAGAGTCAAAGATGCTTATCAACAATTTTTAAATAAACATGGACATCGTTCTGTTAAGGAAGCCGAACTCAGAAGTCCAGGATGGCATCAAGATAAATTAAGTTTAATGAGCAATATTCAAGTTGTGCTTCAGCAAAAAGATATTGAACGCATCCGCCCTACGCAAATTAAAGATAATAAGGAAATCCTCCTTGCTCCTTACCGTGGCCTCAAGAAAAAAGCTCTTAAGACCTTGATTCATAATGCCCGTGAAGGGTGTAGAAATCGCGAATATTCAAAATCTCGACTCGTGCTTGCTGTTGATCGCTTTAAACAAGCATACAAGGTTTTGGCCACCCAACTTGTCAGTGAACAACGTTTAATTGATGATGATCTCATTTACTTTTTTACCCACGAAGAATTGGGCCGTTTACTCAAGTCTGAAGAGACCTCACTTATTAAAAAGGCGCTTTCTCGTCGACGCCTCTTTGCTGAACAATCGCGGCTTAAATTCAACCACGTCTATCATGGCGCTCCGACACCACTTGAAACAACGTCATTTGCGAGTCAAGTGGGTGAGACGCTAAGAGGTACAACCTTATCACGGGGTAAAGTCCTAGGAAAAGCGCGTGTGGTTTTATCGATTGAAGATGCCAAACTACTACAAGCAGATGAGATTATGGTCGCGGGTTACACCGATATTGGCTGGTCTCCTTATTATGCTATTATCGGTGGTCTAGTCACCGAAGTAGGGAGTGCACTTTCCCATGGCGCGGTTGTTGCTAGAGAATATTCATTACCACTTATTTCTAATGTCCTTCACGTCACGCAAAAAATTAAAACTGGGGACATGCTCTCACTTGACGCTGATAATGGGACGATTACTATTTTAGAATCACTTGCTTAGACCTTTCTTGTAAAGGTCTTTTTAAATAATTGTGTTAGAATTTTGCTAAAATAATCATGGAATTAAAATTTAATGAAGCAAACGACCAATAAAAATGACATGCAATTCGTATTCATATTAGGGGGAACTTATGGGCGAACATGACAATCAACAACTCATAAGTCTCCTCAACCTTCTCAAGAAAGGTGATATGAGCGCTTTTGATGATTTTTACCAACTGACAAAGCGTCCCATTTATTTCTCAATACTTGCCCTTAGTAAAGATGAGACTGTCAGCGAGGACATTTTAGCGGAAACGTACGTCAAATTTCTTAGCAATCTTAAACGCATCAAAAAAAACAAGAATCCGCTTGGGTACCTTCTCATCACTGCCAAAAATCTTACGCTTGATCTTTTTAAAAAAGAAAATAGAATCAGCCATATTGAGGACTACACACTTGAAAGCGACATTGGCGCAAGTGTTGAAGAAAAGTTTGATGACAGTGAACGATTACTCACTCGCATGCAAGCCCTACTTAGTGCTGATGAGTATGACATCGTCGTTCTCTATATTCTCGGCGAACTGACCCATCAAGAAATTGCCACCCACTTAAATAAACCATTAGGAACCGTGACATGGTCCTATAGCAACGCAATAAAAAAATTACAGAAAGGACTGAGTGATTATGAACAACTTCAATGATGACAACATTAAAAAAATCATCAAAGACCACGTTAAAGACCCTAAAATCAACCTGACTTCACAGGAAATTTTAGCTCGTTTTGATAAAAGTAGTGCAAAGCATGCCGTCCGTCGTTCATGGTTTGCGATTCCTTCTGTTAAAGTAGGTCTTGGTTTTGTCGCCACCGCACTTGTCATCGGGACCTTTATCTATCTCAACCGTGATTTAATCACACCACCAATTGGGAGTAGTGATAATACCTCAGTCGTGCCAAGTAGTGACTATACAAGCCTTGTTGATCGTGAACCAGAAAAAATTCCTGGTGGTAAAGAAGGTGAATTTGTTTTTATGTCATTTTCGGCGACAAGTTTTATTGGCGACGATGATTTAGACTTAACCCTGTTTAGGGCACGTGGCAACAATCACGATGATGATGAACGTGGACATGGCAACAATAGTGAAGTGGACCGCGTTAGTCTTGAAGCTGTCTTAGATGAAACAATGCCGCTTGTGGATGACTTTTATGCCCTTGATAGTGATTTTAACTATCAAAAACTTAGCGGTGATTTTAGCGGGGAGTTTGGCCGCTATCCTGCCAAATATGTCATTGATGAAACGACCTATATTCTTGCTAATGTGGCATTTGAAGAAGATGAAGAAGAAAGCGAAACAGAAATCGAAGGTGAAATTATCATTTCTGATCAGGCCTATCGCTATCG
>CAYWQC010000044.1:0-8794 GCA_964460405.1 uncultured Staphylococcaceae bacterium
TAGGAACCTTATCATAGTTTTCATCGATAAGATGTGGACCCTCATTCGTGGGTTGTGTGTTAGGAAGTTCATCATAAACTTCGACGTTGTCGTTTTTATCAAAAAATTTCATAAATTGATTATAGCAAAAAAATTGATTTGATAGCTTTATTATATTTAGAAATATAATGGATAGTGTTAAAATTAGAACATGAATACATATACCATCAAACAAAGTTCACGTTCTGAGATGAGTGTTGAACGATCACGTTTTATTGCTTATGTCGCTCCTGCGCATAACATTAATGATGTTGATAAATTTTTAAAATTTGTTAATAACGATGCGCCAGGTGCACGCCATTATCCATACGCTTACTATATTGATGATGCACAAGCTAAGTGCAGTGATGATGGTGAGCCAAATGGTACAGCAGGTCGGCCATTACTAGATTTGATTAAGCATCATCAAATGTTTCATGTCATAGTTGTTGTCGTCAGATATTTCGGTGGTATTAAATTGGGTGCTGGACGATTATTAAGAACTTATGTTGAGTCCGCCAATCAACTACTGACTCGTGTAGACAAGTATCAACTTTGCCCTAGTAGGGTTTATCGTAGTACAATTAAAAATGCGGATTTACAAAAATTTGAGTATTTGTTTGCGCAGACCAACATTGAAATTTTGGACCGTGCATTTCAAGGAGAAGACGTTATCCTTACATTTAACGCCCTTGAGACATTAGATATTGCAAGCAAATTCAATTTATCCGCAGAAGAAATTTATAAGAGCAACTTATATAGAAAAGAGGAACAAAATGCCAAATCCAGTTGCTAAAGAAAAGACAAATGAAAATAGCCATGTCCGCAAGGTCATTGGAGTCATATCAGGCAAAGGGGGTGTCGGAAAGTCTTATACGACTGCTATGCTCGCTCTTAGCCTTCATGAATTAGGATATGAGGTGGGTATTCTTGACGCAGATATTACCGGACCTTCAATCCCTCACATGTTTAATGTGAGCGAAAAAGCATATGGTGATCAAAACTCAATTTATCCTCCCACGGTAGATGGCCTAGGTATCAAAATTATCTCGGCGGCTATGCTGCTAGACGACAATGAGGACCCATTAATGTGGCGAGGTCCGCTTATTAGTGAATTAATCCGTCAGTTTTTCAATGTAGTCAATTGGGGTGAACTTGATTATTTACTCGTGGATTTCCCCCCTGGTACGAGTGATGTTGCTATTACTGCAATGCAATCATTACCTATGGATGGGCTTGTCATCGTTACAACGCCTCAAGATATGGTAGGAACAATCGTGAAAAAGGCTGTTAACATGGCCAAAAGTCTTGAAGTACCTGTCTATGGAACTGTCAATAATATGGCCTATCTAGAATGTCCTAATTGTAATGAGAAAATTTACCTTTATGGTCAAATCGATCAAGTACATTTAGAAAAAAAACTTGGCGTCCCACTTCTAGGAGAAGTTCGTCTAATACCTGCGAATGCGCAATTATTAGACAAGGGTGATTTTAACGCATTAAATCTCGATGATTTTGCAAAAATCGCCACCAAAATTATTCAAAGAGGTAAATAAGCATGGATAGTAGCAGTTATATTAAACGTCGAGAAAAATTACTTGATCGACTCTCCGACAATAGTCTTGTCATTTTGTTTTCGGGTATTGCCCATAAAGCTAGTGCAGATAGTGAATATCCTTTTCAGGTCAACACAAATTTTCTATATCTGACGGGTATTAAGCAAGAAAACAGCGCTCTTATTCTCGCGAAAATTGATCAGGAAAGATTTACGTATCTCTTCATTGATGCTTTTGATGAACTCAAAGAAAAATGGACAGGCAAGAAATTAAAGCCTGAAGAAGCATCACACGCAAGTGGTGTTAAAAACATTCTCTTTAGTGATCATCTTGTTAGTAAAGTCGATGACTTCCTTTTAGATAGTTCTACTTATGGCACTGTCGATCATGTTTTTCTTGATTTAGAGACAGAACTGTACATTGCTAAAAAAATCACAACTGAAGAATACCGCCATGAACTTGAGACTAAATATCATATCTCCGTTCAAGATATATTTAACGAGATCATTCGTTTACGAATGGTTAAGGATGAGGATGAGATTAAGGCGTTAAAACAAAGCATCAATCTTACTAATAAAGCATTAAATATTATTATGAAGTCTATAAAAGAAGGCATGTATGAGTATCAAGTCGCCAACTTATTCGAATACATCATTAAAGATCAAAAGGCGGATATATCCTTTCAAACGATTGCCGCTAGTGGACCGAATGCAACGATATTACACTATGTTGATTTAAAAAACAGATTACAAGACGGTCAGCTAATTCTCCTTGATCTTGGGGCAAACCTAACTGACTATCGCGCTGATATAAGTCGCACTTATCCCGTTGCTGGTCGCTTTAACGCCCTACAACGGCAAATCTATGAAATAGTTCTTGCAGCAAACAAAGCTGTGATTGACTTTATTCGCCCTGGTTTAACAATTGCTGAATTACAAGCCTTTACAATTGAACTGATGGCGGCCAAGTTAATCGATGCCGACCTGATAAAGACTAAAGATGAAATTTCTAAGTATTATTATCACAACGTGTCTCACCACCTTGGCCTAGACACGCATGATCAATCACTTCGAGAATTAAAACTCGAACCGGGGCATGTTATTACGGTCGAACCTGGTCTTTATTTTGCGAATTTAGGAATTGGTATTCGTATCGAAGACGATGTGCTTGTGACTAAAGATGGGGCGATTAATTTGTCTAGTGATATTATTAAAGAAATTAACGACATTGAGACATTGATGAAACGGAAGTAGCAATATGGAAAAATACATTTTAACAATCGACCAAGGCACAACATCTACCCGCGCAATATTATTTAATCAACAGGGCGAAATTGTTCATAGTGCTTTCAAAGAAGTTAAATGTCTTTATCCTTATCCCTCCTACGTTGAAACTGATGCTTTAGACTTGTGGCTCAGCGTGCTCGCTGTCATCAATGAAGTGTTAATAACCGCTAATCTTACACTTGATGATGTTGATAGCATTGGTATTACTAATCAAAGAGAAACAACCATTGTTTGGGATAAAATCACGGGCATGCCAGTTTATCATGCGATTGTATGGCAATCACGTCAAAGTGCGCCATATTGTCAACGTCTAGAAAAACAAAAAGAATTTATTTTTGCAAAGACTGGTCTTCTTATAAATCCTTATTTTAGCGCTTCAAAAATCCGCTATATTCTCGATCACATCAAAGATGGACAAGCCCGGGCGGAAAGAGGTGAATTATTATTTGGGACGGTCGATAGTTGGTTGATTTACAAGTTAACAAATCGCCGAGTCCATGCGACTGATATCACCAATGCCTCACGAACAATGCTATTTAATATTTTTACAAAAAAATGGGACGATGATTTACTCAAATTGTTTAATATTCCTTCGCAAATGCTACCGCAAGTTTTCCCATCTAGTCATACATTTGGCTTTACGGATTTTCTCAAGACATCAGTACCAATTGCAGGTGTGGCTGGTGATCAACAAGCTTCCCTTTTTGGTCATCTTTGTCTTGATAAGGGGGACAGCAAGAATACATATGGTACTGGTTGTTTTATGCTGATGAATATTGGTGCTAAGCCTGTCCTCGCAAAGGGTGGACTTTTAACGACTGTTGCCTGGCAAATTGGTAACAAAGTCACCTATGCTTTTGAAGGTAGTGTTTTTGTTGGTGGGGCGGCTGTGCAATGGCTTCGTGACGAAATGTGTCTTATCAAAACTGCAAAACATAGTGAAAAAGAAGCGATAAAAGCCGCCAAAGATGATGGTGTCTATGTTGTACCTGCTTTCGTTGGTCTTGGAACGCCCTACTGGGATGATAAAGCTCGCGGAGCTGTGTTCGGACTAACAAGAGGTTCTTCTAAAGCTGAATTTGTCAGAGCTACACTTGAATCAATTGCCTATCAAACTAAAGATGTTTTTAGTTTAATGGAAGAAACCTCAAAGATTGATTTGAAGCGATTACAAGTTGACGGCGGTGCGACGGCAAATGCTTATTTAATGCAATTTCAAGCCGATCTTCTTGATACACAAATTAGGGTTTCAAACATTGCCGAAACAACAAGTCTTGGCGTCTATTTTCTTGCTGGACTTGAGACAGGATACTTTACTTCAATCAATGATATCAAAAAATTAAAGTATGAAGGCACTCTGTATCGGCCAAAAATGCTTGCTGAGCAACGAGAACACTTATATCGTGGCTGGAAGCGTGCCATAAGAGCAACACAAATATTTAGTGAGGATGAATAGAACACTAGGTTCCCTCATTTTAATAGGGCAAATAATCAATTTTATTCGATCGAATGTAATGGTATAATGCACTTATGGAAAGACAATATAAACCCCTCGATCGTCAACAATTTTCCCATTTATTATCAGTGATTGGCTTCGCCGAGAAACTTGATCATGACTATTTTTTTGCGCGTTATCTCGAGGTCCTAGAAGTTTATGATATGATTGCCGATCAGTATCCGAGTTATGCCCTCCAAAATCTTGATAACGTGAGATTAATGTTATATATGATTAATGATTATTTTTATCGGATTGATGGTGTTGCTCAGGTTGAAGAAACGATTAATAATGAGGCTTTTATTGCCTTACTTGTCAATAGTGTTGTCGACAAATACGCCGCGGATGTCCATTTTAAATATGATCCCAAGCGTTTAATGAGTCAATTTTACCCCCCGATATCGACGATGAATGTCTTTACAAACTTTATTCTCAAAAAATTAGAATTATTCAAAAAACAAGAACCCAGTAAAACATTAGTCATTGACATGCTTAACAAGGCTTTCGGTCTCGTTAAAGCGATTACAACCCTGCTTGTAAATGGCTTTGAGACAGAGGCTTTCACGACATGGAGAACGATGCATGAACTTGAAGCAACGCTTATCGTATTGACAAAATACGGACAAAATGTCATTAATGGCTATCTTGAACACATGCACTATGCTGACGCCTTTAATAAGGTGTTGCCCCCTGAAGAGTGTGACCGTGTTTTTGTTGATATTAAAAGTGAAATGAAAGCGATGGCGCTTAAGAGTAAAGATACAAAACGATTTATCGAGTACGGTTGGTTACGTTATGTTCCTGATATTGATAAAATTAGCCTTAAACTTAATTTTCGAGATGGTATGGAGACCATTGCCGAACTTCAAGATTATAACAAGATGTATCAAATGGCGAGCGAAGTCAACCATAGTTCACCGCTGCTCATTTATTCACGTCGAGACTATTTTGCTCTAGTCACTATTCTTAATGTTTATGATTCATTTTTTCGCCTCGAAAAGGTATTTAGAATCGCTTATTTTTCATTGTTAAGCGATCAAGAAAAGCATCATTATGATCAAGTTCGTTCCCTGTATTACTATGAAATGAAACGCATTCAGCAAAAGGAAGTCGCTCGCTATAAGAAGATGTTAAAAAAAGCTACTTAAAAAACCCCGCCTCTGCTAGAGATTTGGGGTCATGATGTAGCTTTTTAAAATTGCTATTTTATACGTCTTGGAAGCAACTACCACCAATGAATTCACGCATCAGGGAGTTGGAAGGAATCCACTTTTCATCAAGGTCCACAAAGTATTTGAGCATGCGAAGTAGACGTTCGGCTAATGGCCAATATTCACTTTCACGTTCAATTTCGTTGAGAACTGGCAAAGCATGTTTCCGCATGACTGGGAGTTCATAGCTTAGCACTGAGTTATAAACATAATCAGCACCTTCTTGAGTATCATAAATCCAGGTGAATTCACCTTTACGGACACTTGGCCACATTGACATTGTCTCAAGTGCGCTAGCATTACGGAATTTTTTATCGCGGACAAGCCGACGTAAAAGCCGAAGATCAGTTAGTGAAATTGGGTTTTGATCATCAAGATTGATTTGTGCTTGTGGAGAAATATAAATCTTAAATTTTTGATGTTTTGGAATAAGCGTCGTTAATTGTTCATTAAGAGCATGGATGCCTTCAATAATAATGGGTTGGTCATCTTCAACTTGAAGAACACGTCCAGGGACACGTTTACCTGTGTTAAAGTCAAATTTAGGTAGTTGAACTTTTTCACCATTAATGAGATCAAGCATGTTTTGGTTGAAAAGTTCGATATCAAGAGCATAAATCGACTCTAAATCAGGTTTACCATCTTCATCAAGTGGGGCAAGGGAACGGGGTAAGTAGTAGTCATCAATTGATAAACGAATAGGACGAAGTCCCCGACTCATTAACTCAATGCGTAAGCGATTAGCAAATGTCGTCTTGCCTGAGGAAGAAGGTCCAGCAATACAAATAAGACGAATGCTGTCCTTGTCTTCAATAATTTGTGAGCCAAGTTCGCTTAACTGTTGATAATGACGAGCTTCACAAATGTTGATGAGATCAATTTCGTGACCATCTTCAATATATTTATTGATGCCTGTAACGCTTTCTAAACCAGCTTTTTTGCTCCAAGCATGCGACTGCTTAAGGGTTTTACCAAAAGTCGGTGCATCCTTAAATTCAGGGATTTTACCTGCACATTCATGGCGTGGGTATTGTAATAACATACCGGGACTATAAGGTTTAAGTATCCATTGTTCTAGATAACCAGTCGATGGAACCATGTAACCATACATGTAGTTTAGATAGCCATCACACTCATACATGTGAACTGTTTTTTCTGGACGGTACTTTAATACGTCCAATTTGTCGTCAAAACCACGCTCTTCATAAATTTTGGCGGCTTCCTCCACTGTGATTTTACTCCTCACAAGTGGGATGTTTGCCGCAATTAACTTTTTCATTTCTTGTTCAAGTTCATGAACGAGCTCACGGTCTGCACGGACACCTTGGTTAAGAATTTGAATAAAGATAGAACGTGATACGTTGTATGAAAAACGAATCTTCACGCCTGGTCTAATTCTGTCCATCGCCATCGCTACAAGATAACGTAGAGATGTTTGATAAATTCTTACCGATTCTGAATGGGTAAGCGTAAGTGGTTCGACCACGGCATCACCATCAAGCATAAATGTTAGTTCGCGGACGCGATTATTAACAAGGGCACAATAGTAATGGTGATCATCACCGAGTAGGTCGAGGACTTTGATGGGCGCATCAAAGGTTTTAGCCTCACCATTAAATGTAATCTTAAAACTCATAAAACCTCCTTAGTTTAAGCTTTTAAATTATGGGGACGTATTTTTAGCACGTGGAATTATTATAGAAAATTTTTGCGAAAATATAAAGTCTTTTAGTTGTGATATTGATAAATCATTTTTATTTATAAAAAAGCAACGATGATAAGAGAGCTAGGTTCGGGATTGATGGAAATTTTCTTATAGTAATTTTACAAGACTTAATGTAATATAACTATAGTTAAATGGACAACACTTCAATTTTCCTATGACGATAAGGCTTTAGAACTCGTTTGTATGGATGTTGAAATTGTCAAAATCGAATGTGAGAGGTAACTTTATGATTAATATTTGGCATGACATCAATCCTAATCGTGTCACTCCCGAACTATTTAGTGCTGTTGTAGAAATCCCCAAAGGAGGTTCAAGCAAATACGAACTTGATAAAGAGACCGGCATGCTCAAACTCGACCGTGTTCTTTACACTTCGACCCATTATCCCCAAAATTACGGATTTATTCCCCTTACTTATGCTGATGATAATGACCCTCTTGATGTCCTCATTCTTTCGTCACAGCCGTTAATTCCCATGACCATCGTCAACTGCATCCCGATTGGCGCTATAAAAATGGTTGATTCGGGTGAAATCGACGAAAAAATTATCGCGATTTGTGAAAAAGACCCAACTTACGCGAAATATCGTTCAATTAATGAACTCCCAGACCATTTATTTCAAGAAATCCGTCATTTCTTTCAAGTTTATAAGACTTTAGAAGGCAAACAAACTGTAGTCCATCAAGTTCAAGATCGCACTCGTGCTATAGAAATGATTGATGCGGCATTGAAAAGTTACCGCGTTCATTTTAAAAAAGATTAGTGTTATATTGCAATTTTTTAATGTGAGCAATCTCCGCAAAGATTGCTCTTTTTGTTTGCTCAAAAGCATATAAGGCCCAATAATACCAGAGCAGATTAGCAAATTGTGTATAAATCTTAATTTTCTCAAAAGGTATGTTATCACCATAATACTGAGCAAGAAAACTAGACTTGATTGTTGCATCAACAAAGTCGTTTTCACTAAGGAACGAAACAACGTCAAAGTCAGGGTCATTGAGTCCGCTATATTCAAAATCGATCAGTTGAATCAAATCATCTTTGATAAGAATATTGCCATTAACAAGGTCGTTATGGCAGGGTCTTAGTGTCGCTTTTTCATAAAAATGCGCGGTTTGTCTGATGATTGTATCTTCGTTGTCTAAACGGTTATTAGTTGAGACAAAGTTGCGATAATAATGGTAACGATCAAGCGGGGAGAAATGGGTGAATCCTCTATCAGGAAGTTGATGTATGGTGTGAAGTATCGTCACCAATTGTGGGAAGTATTGAAGATAATTGTCCTTGTTTAGATAAATAACTCCCTCTAAATAATCCACACTAATTAATGTGTCATAAAATTGATGCCTAGGACATAGATGCAACTTTGTAAGATGCTCCGCCATATTTTTTTCATTGTTGATAGAATTAAACACATTTAATAAGGGATCTTTGAGTTTAATGACATGATGTTGATTTAATAGATAATTATAATTTGTGATACCACGTTCAAGAAATTCAAG
>CAYWQC010000045.1:0-8675 GCA_964460405.1 uncultured Staphylococcaceae bacterium
ACTCACGACCTCTACCACCCCAAGGTAGCGCACTACCAAGCTGTGCTACGTCCCGTGTCATATAATATTATAGTCAAAATTGCCAAGAATAAAAGAGCGATTTTATCTTTATACTAGTTTAGTATAAACTTAAGGCGTTTTATCGTGAATATTATTGTATTTTTGCTACAATACACATTGAGGTAAATTATGGATAGTCGTGATCACATTATTATTAAAGGTGCTAGAGATCGTAATCTAAAAAACATTAGTCTAGCGATACCCAAAAACAAATTGGTTGTTTTTACTGGTGTGTCAGGCAGTGGCAAGTCGTCGCTTGCCCTTGAGACCATTTATAATGAGGGTCAACGTCGTTATGTTGAGAGCCTTTCAAGTTATGCTCGCCAATTTTTAGGCAATCTTTCTAAACCTGATGTCGACTCTATCGAAGGATTAAGTCCGGCGATAAGTATTGAACAAAAGACGACATCAAATAATCCCCGTTCGACAGTCGGGACAATTACTGAAATATATGATTATCTCCGTCTATTATATGCCCGTGTTGGCGTCCCGTATTGTCCGACTCACAACGAACCAATTGTCGCCTACAGTGCCCAGCAAATAATTGATGAAATACTCACTTATCCGCATCGGACGAAGCTACAAATTTTAGCCCCCATCGTTAGTCATGAAAAGGGCACACATAAAGAAACGATTGAAAAAATCAAAAAGGATGGGTTTGTTCGTTTGCGTATCGATGGTGACATTGTCCGTGCTGAAGAAATTGAAGAATTAGATAAAAACAAACGTCACGATATTGATATTGTCATAGATCGTATTGGCTTGAATAGTGATAGTCGGTCCCGGATATATGACGCTGTTAATCTCGCACTTGATTGGGGACATGGTTATGTTAAAGCCCTACTTGATGATGAAGAAAAGCTTTTTTCGTCACATCATGCTTGTAAAATTTGTGGATTTAGTGTTCCTAAACTTGAACCTCGTCTTTTTTCGTTTAATGCCCCTCTTGGTTTTTGCCCTGAGTGTCGAGGTCTTGGTATTAAGCGTGAAGTTGATCTTCGCATATTAATTCCTAATCCAAACCTAACAATTAATCAAGGCGCGATTGAATATTATAAAAATGTAATTGGTACGAAAAATCTATCATGGCAAGAATTTACTAAATTATGTGAACTCTATGACATTGATATGAATACCCCCTACCACAAATTAAGCCAACAGCAACAACACATTATTCTTTATGGTTCGACAAAACCTCATGAATACATACTTAAGTCAAGTAGTGGTAACATCAATCATAAGCGCGGATATATTGAGGGTGTTAAAACACTGATCGAGCGACTCTATGAAGAGACTACTAGTGAGTTTATGCGCGTTGTTTATGAAAAATACATGCATGATACAGTCTGTACACGTTGTCATGGTGCACGTCTTCGACCTGAAGCCCTAGCGGTCAAATTTGGTAAGAAATCGATTTATGATCTGACGTTGATGCAAATCGGTGATTTACGTGATTTTTTACTCGAACATGCCCAAAACCTTAACGCTACCGACACCCAAATTGCTGATCTCGTCTTGAAAGAGATTGATCACCGTCTTGAGTTCTTGATTAAGGTCGGTTTAGATTATCTAACTTTGGCACGAGCAAGTATGACACTTTCCGGTGGTGAAGCACAGCGTATTCGCCTTGCTACACAAATAGGTTCAAAGCTCTCAGGGGTTCTTTATGTTCTTGATGAACCAAGCATAGGTCTTCATCAACGAGATAATGATCGTCTCATCCAAGCTTTAAAGGATATGGTTGACCTTGGTAACACCCTGATTGTCGTTGAACATGATGAAGATACGATTAAGAACGCAGACTATATTGTCGATATTGGTCCCGGCGCGGGTGTTCACGGTGGCGAAGTTGTCGCAACAGGATCCGTTGAGAATATTAAAAACGCTAAACGTTCGATTACAGGTGACTATCTTTCCGGACGTAAGTTCATTCCCCTCCCGATAAAACGTTATCAAGGAAATGGTAAATTTATTGAAGTCAGAGGGGCACGCTGCCACAACTTAAAAAATATTAATGTTAAATTTCCACTAGGAACAATGACACTCGTCACAGGGGTGTCTGGAAGTGGTAAATCAACACTCATTAATGATATTCTCTACAAAGCAGTCGATGGTTATCTGCGCAAAGTGGACACCTTCCCTGGTGAACATGATGAAGTAAGAGGACTAGAAAATATTGATAAGGTGATTAACATTAGTCAAGATCCGATAGGTCGTACTCCACGGTCAAATCCGGCGACTTATACAAAAGTATTTGATGAGATTCGTGATTTGTTTTCCCAAACACTAGACGCCAAGAGTCGAGGGTTTAATAAGGGGCAATTTTCCTTTAATAATCGCGGTGGGCGTTGTGAACACTGTGAAGGTGCAGGAGTAACTCGTATTCCCATGAATTTCCTTCCCGACGTTTATGTGCGCTGTGAAGTGTGTGATGGTAAACGATATAATGAAGAAACACTTTCGGTAAAATATCGTGGTAAGTCAATTGCCGATGTGCTCGACTTAACAGTGGAAGATGCGATTAAGTTTTTTGGCTCAAGGACTAAGATTGTTCACAAACTTCAAACATTAGCAGATGTCGGTCTTGATTATATTAAACTCGGTCAACCCGCTCCTGAACTGAGTGGGGGAGAAGCGCAACGAGTCAAACTTGCCTTTGAATTACAACGACGTTCAACAGGGAAAACACTCTACCTTCTCGACGAACCGACTACCGGTCTTCATACGGATGATGTTAAAAAATTACTAATAGCACTTCAACGATTCGTTGATAACGGTGAAACAGTTATTGTCATTGAACATAACCTTGAAGTCATTAAAATGGCGGACCATATTATTGACTTAGGGCCAAATGGCGGCAATCTGGGTGGTGAAGTTGTTGCTGTTGGGACTCCCGAACAAATAGCCGCCAATCAACGCTCAATCACCGGTCAATATATTAAGTCTTATCTAAAAAAATAAGCATTTTGTTAAACAAATATTTGCTGCGTGGTATCATTTTCTAGTATAGGAGGAAGATTATGTCTTTAATTACACTACAATTGGGTGCCCTTCCTGCCACATTCATTGCATTTTTTGCCCTATTAACCGTAGGAGGAATGATGTTGGCTGGTTATGGCGTAAAAAATTATATTAAAGAAGAAGTTAACGTACAAGATTTTAACAAGGAAAAGAACCGGGCGATGCTTTATGGACTCATCACCACCTTTGTCGCCTTTATTGCCATGATGCTTACGATCGCCCTTACCCTTGGTAATGGTAATGGTGGAGGACTAGCGATGAGTTTGATAGGCTCCTTGTTATTTGGCCTTTCAATCTTAACCTTCGTGTTTAGTTTTGTTATCCATTATTACAAGCTTAATCCCCTCAAAATTAAACAAAAGCTATCATTTTTGATTGTTGTTTTTAGTGGCATTCTTTCGTTCATCACCCTTTTTATTATGTTAGATGGACTTGTTTATTTAGACATTATTACCTTTCCATTAATGAACAAAATTTACATTGATCGTGCTAGTAATAGGGGCGTTGCTTTTTATGCATTGTTTATTCTTGCAGGAGCCTTATTATCACTATTCTTATCTGATCACGAAATGTATAAGCGTTACAAACGTCACGGCCTATTAGAAAATGTTTTCTATGTTGCCTTTCCTGCAGGTATTGTTGGTGCGCGTATTTGGTTTGTCATAGGCGACTGGTATCGCTTCGCTAACGATCCCATCAGAATGTTCTACATTTGGGAAGGCGGTTTGGCCATCATGGGTGGCGCCCTCTTAGGAATTATTGTTGGCGTATTATTTGTTAAGTTCAAACGTAAAGAACTCGATTTGTTGTTTACGATTGATATGGTTGTTCCTACCATTCTTCTTGCACAAGCAGTGGGTAGATGGGGAAACTTCTTTAATCAAGAAGTATATGGCGCTAGTCTTACTAACATGAACGCTTTCTTTTTCCTTCCCGAATTTATCAAAGCGAACATGTTTATTGGCGGTAGTTTCCGAGTTCCTCTGTTTTTTATTGAATCAATGTCAAATATCCTTGGGTTCTTCGTGATCCGTTATGGAGTAGGTGAAGCACTAAAAAGGTATAAACAACCACTTGATATGGCTTTTAGTTATGCAATTTGGTATGGATTAACCCGCGTCATCCTCGAACCTCTTCGTGATCCATCATTTAATATGGGTACTGGAGGGGAATGGTCATATATTTGGGGCTATGTCTTTGCCGCAGTTGGTGTACTAGCAATTGTTGTCAATCACGTGGTACGCTTTTATATCAATAAGAAGAAGTCAATCACCGTTGACTAAGCATTTCTTAACACAAGCAAGCAATTCTGTGTTTCAATAATGACCGTTGATTGTTTGATTATGATTTATTGGAGGTAAATAAAATGAGTGAAGAAACTAAAATTTGGCCAATTTATATTATTGGCGCAGGCCCTGCGGGAATGACCGCGGCCATCTATTTAAAAAGAGCAAATGTTGAATTTAAAATTGTTGATAAGTACGCACCTGGTGGCAAGATGAATATTACTGCTGTCGTTGACAACTATCCTGGTTATACGGATATTCCTGGCCCCGATCTTGCTTTTAAAATGTATGAGCAATTAAAGGACCTTGGTATTGATATTGGTTATGCGGATGTCAAAAAAGTCACAAAAGAGGGTGATTTATTCACTTTAGAAAGTGATGAAGGGCTTGAATATGCTAAAGCAGTCATTGTTGCGACCGGAACACAAGAACGTAAATTGAAGATTCCTGGTGAAGCCAAATATACAAGCAAGGGCGTTTCTTACTGCGCAGTCTGTGACGCCGCTCTCTATAAGGGAGAAGAGATTGCCATTGTTGGTGGTGGTAATTCTGCATTAGAAGAAGCGGCATTCACCGCTAATATTGTTGATAAAATTTATTTAATTCATCGTCGTCAAGAATTTAGAGCGGATGCTTCTGCGGTTGAAGAAGTTAAGGAAGCTAAAAATATTGAACTCGTGTTGGATACCATTCCCCTTGAAATTTTAGGTGATGGTAATCAAGTTACTGGTTTAAAAGTTAAAAACATCCAAAATGGTGAAGAGAAGGTGATCAATGTCAAGGCCGTCTTCCCATTTGTGGGTCTCGATGCCGTCAGTGATTTACTTGAGGGTTTAAAGGTGAGAGATGAAAGAGGTTATGTTCTTGTTGATCATGAAATGATGACAAGCGTACCAGGTCTATTTTCCACCGGAGACGTAAATCAGAAGAATCTTCGACAAATCGTTACTGCTACAAGTGATGGTGCGATTGCCGCTCTTGCTGCCAACCGTTACGTTAAACGATTAAAATAGCAAAAGACTAGCCTGAGTGGCTAGTTTTTTTCTTGTATAAAAGATGAGAGATTGTCAATTTCTATGTATAATATATAGAAGAGAAGGGATTTTTAATATGGGATCTAGATTGGTAATATTAAGTGGTATTAGTGGCTCTGGTAAAACAAGTGCCAATTACGCATTTGAAGAAATGCATTTTACTTGTATCAATAATCTACCAGTGTTTCTCTTTCAACAACTACTTGAAAAATTAGTGAACCCAACTGACTCCAGTTACAAGAACACTTTTGTCACGATTCGTATGGAATATTTACCCACAATCGTTGATCTAGTTGCAAAATATCCTGATATCGACTCCGATATTATGATTCTGCACGCTGAACAAGATGTGATTTTGAATCGTTACAAGTTAACGCGACACGCCCATCCACTGCAAGCAAGCGGCCTGACACTTGAAAAAGCATTGCAATTTGAATTTGATTTGTTTAATAAGTATCGTGACCGTGTCAACTTCGTGCTTAATACCACCAACCTAAGCGTTGCTAAACTACGAGAAATCATTTTCAAAAGATATCGAGACCCTAATAAAAATCCGGTCATGGTTTCTTTTATTAGTTTTGGATTTAAAAATGGGGCTCCCCAAGATGCAGATATTATTTTTGATGTTCGTACGGTTCCTAATCCTTACTATCTTGATGAATTAAAAAATCTAAGCGGACTTGATCAACCGGTCATTGATTTTATTGAAAAACAACGAGAAACGAGAGAAAACTTCGATCTCATTACTCAATATTTAGACAAATATATTCCTAGTACCATTCGCGAAAATCGCGGCATGATTGTTGTGGCCATAGGCTGTACAGGCGGCCAACATCGCAGTGTCTTTTTTGTCGAAAAGCTTGCTGCGCGTTATAAGTTTAATTTTCCAGTATTTATTCACCATCGTGATGTTGTTAAGGAGCAAACATGATATCTTTTACGGTTCGCGCCAAAGAAGATATCACCTTTAATAGTGTTGATTACTCCACACCTCGCAAAAAAGCAATTTTGGCGGGATTTTTGCGCATTTGTGGTTATTTAGGTCGCCGTGACAATCTTCCAACTATTTCAATGGCAACGGAAAATGCTAAGGTGGCTAAGTACCTTTATCAATTATTTAAAGAAGTTTATGACATAGAACCTTCTTTTAACTATGTTACAAATAAGCGCTACGGCAAAAAGACGATGTCGTTTATTGTCGTTGTTGACCACCTTGTTGACATGATTAGTGCTGATTTGGCCCTAGATTTTTTTTCAACAACGATTCCCAGGAGTATTGTTTATAGTGACGATACACTCGCCGGTTATATTACAGGGACATTTTTAGCTTCCGGATCGGTAACATCGCCTATTAGTAGTAATTATCATCTTGAAATTGTCGTCGATAGCGAAAAACTTGCCGAGCGCATTAAAAAGATGATCGAAAGCTTTGCAAAAGCAAATTTCATGCCCCGAGTGGCTAAACGGCGCAATAAATACATCGTATATATAAAAAAGAGCGATCAGATATCAGAATTTCTCATATTTGTTGGCGCGAGTAATGCTAGTTTAGAATATGAAAGTGTCCGCATTGATCGCGATATGCAAAACAGCACCAATCGCATGTTAATATGTGACAATGCAAACTATCAAAAAACGCTTAAAAGCGCAAAAGAACAAATTGAAAACATTCAAATTGTTACAAAATATTATGGGCCTACGCCTCTAGATAACGAGAAATTAGGTGCCTTAATGGCGCTTCGTCTACAACATGAAGATGCCAATCTAGGTGAACTTGCGGAATTATTAACGGAAAAATTGGCGAGTGATAAACCGATTTCTAAAGGTAATATCAATCATCTATTCATTAAACTCAAGTCTCTTGCGGAACCCTATAAGAAGCCGAGGTAGTTGTCATGGAAATCAAACATGCATTTGGTCTAAAAATACGCGAACTTAGAAAGAAAAAACGCTGGAGTTTACTTGAACTCTCTGTTCGCGCTAATATCAACAGAAATTATTTGGGTGATTTAGAAAATGGTCGTCGAAACCCCACGATTGAAATTGTCAATCGTCTGAGTAAAGCTTTTAATATGTCGATAAGTGAGCTTACCTTTGGTCTTGAAATCATCAGCGAAAGTGAAAATCGGTAAAAAAATCCCAATATTTTGTGATGAATTCGATTTTTTATGAAAAATATCAGTATTTGTATACAAATAAGACAAAAAAAGTAGTATAATTTAATCGCAATCACAAGAAGGAGGACATAACATGTCAATTAAAGTTGCAATTAATGGATTTGGACGGATTGGTCGCTTATCATTCCGCAGAATTGCTGAATTAGAGAATATGGAAGTCGTCGCACTCAATGACTTAACCGATGCTGCTAACCTTGCTTATTTACTCAAGTATGACTCAGCACACGGACCATTTGCAGTCGATGAAATCTCAGTCAGTGCCGATGGAAAAGCTATTGTTTACAAAGGAAAAGAAATCCCTGTTATTGGAGAAAAGGATGCCACCAAGATCGATTGGTCTAAATATGGTGTCGATATTGTTCTAGAATGTACAGGTCGCTATAAAGGTAAAGAAGACGCAAGTGTTCACCTCGATCCAGGAGTTAAAGGCGTTATTATCTCCGCTCCATCAGATAAGGTAACTCCAACATTTGTGTTTGGTGTTAACTCAGACAAATTAACTAAAGATATGACCGTCATCAGTGGCGCAAGTTGTACAACCAACTGTTTAGCCCCTGTTGCCAAACTATTACAAGATAACTTTGGTATCGAATCAGGCTTCATGAGCACGATTCACGCCTACACCAATGATCAAACCTCACTTGACTTACCAAAAGCCAATTACCGTCGGGGTCGGGCTGCTGCTCAAAACATTGTCCCATCATCAACGGGTGCTGCTAAGGCCATTGGTCTAGTTATCCCTGAATTAAATGGTTTACTCGATGGTGGCGCCTTCCGTGTTCCAGTCATCGATGGTTCACTTGTTGATCTTACAGTCGTCTTAAAGAAGAAGGTTACTGAAGAAGAAATCAACAAGATTATGAAAGATGCCGCTAACGGCGCCTTAAAAGGCATCCTAGGTTACACCGAAGATGAAATTGTCAGTAGTGACATTATTGGCGCTACGCAAGGTAGTATCTTTGATGCCACTGGCACCAAAGTATTAAATACTGCTGATGGCAAACAACTCGTTAAACTTACCTCATGGTATGACAACGAATACAGTTATACCTGCCAATACATTCGCTTAGCTGAACACTTAGCGAAGGTTCACGGCT
>CAYWQC010000046.1:0-8596 GCA_964460405.1 uncultured Staphylococcaceae bacterium
GTCTACAAGTTTTTACAGACGATATTGAAGCAAGTGGTGCCCCTCTTAATCTTGGAACCATTAATGCACAACCCGTTACGCTTCAATTTGATGATACCTATGCAGATGATGAGACGCTTTATGCTTATATGCCCTTAAACGTGAACACCCAAAATCGTTCACGTCTTGGTGGCGAGGACGATGATTATATTATTGTGTTTATGGAAAGTGGCGAGGGTGAATTTGCCGAAGATGCCACTGTATTTAGTTTTAAAACAACAATTAATGTGAATGATGGCAGTGCCGCTGACTTAAGCGATATTGTTAATATCGAAGGTAATGCAACCACGCTTCAACAGCAATTAGCCCAAGATTTTGTCGACTTTGTCGCCGAAGAAAGTAAAGACTTCATAGATGCTTTCACAAGCGCTAACGACCAAACCGAAAATTCAATCGTTAGTAAGCTTGAAAACATTGGCTATGAATTTCAAACTTACGATCAAGAATCTTATGATTATTATGAAAACCAACTCAACAACAAATACCAATTAAACATTGAAGTCAAAAAACTTTATCAAGGCTATGTCAATGACGATGAAGGCTGGACACAAATTATTGTACTCGGTAGTGCTGAACAGGCAACAAAAGTGTATTATGCTCGTCTTTATGATGAAAGTGAAACTGGCTACTATTATCGTTCAAACCAAGTCGTTGTCTACACAAGCTCACAAACTGCCTACCAAGCTTTGTTATCATAAGTAAAATAGTAGATAAAAAGGTAGCAATTCATGCTACCTTTTTAAGTTATTCTTTTTTTAGAGGTTTATATAAAACAGTATTATCAAGAGCCCACTGACGTTGCGAGAAGCCCCCTTCTTCTGTGTCGGCAAGTGCTTTTTCTACCATTTTCATCTTAGCATCAAGATCATCAACCATCGAAAGTATGATGGCTTCTTTAATCATTGGGACAACCGGTGAGCCAAACTCCATTTTTCCATGGTGCGATAAGACCATATGGGTAACGAGAACGGATGTTTCCTCATCAATTTCAAGTTCCTCTGCCACTTTAAGCACTTCTGCGGCCATCAATGAAATGTGACCAATTAGCTTACCAGCGGTTGTATATTTTGTGGCAATCGGTCCACTCAGTTCGATCGTTTTGCCAATATCATGCAAAAGCACGCCCGCTAATAATAAATCAAGATTAATATCTTGATAGTTCGTGGCAACCATCACTGCAAGATTTGCCATTGATAACGTATGTTCCAACAAACCTGAAACATATTCATGATGGTTTCTTGAAGCGGCTGGGTAGACGATAAATTTATCATAGTGACGACTAATTAGTTCTTGAACGAGACGATGGATTTGTTCGTCTTTAATGTCTTGAATATAACCTTCTAATCGCTTTTTCAATGTTTCAAGAGGAATATCGGAGGCAATTGTAAGATCTTCAAGATTGTACTGACCAATCGTAAGCGGACGAACCCCAATGACCTTTAATTGCAGTTGGCCGCGATAATCGAGCACATCGGCAACAACGTTTAATACTTCTCCTGTTTGAAATAACTGATAGTCATGTTCATTAATATCCCAAATTTTTCCATCAATTCGTCCTGTTTTATCTTGGAAGCCAATCGTTAAATAAGATTGACCACTATTGCTTACACCCTTAATCACCTGTGTCACAAGGAGATTTTCATTGATTCTTGAACCTTCATTAAATTCTCTAATATACATTTCTTTGTTCCTCTATATACTTTCTAATCGTTGGATACCGATATCCTTTACGTTTGAGTTTTTCAATCATCACCCGTTCAAATTCACGTTGATCGTCTATTTTCAGCGTGAGTTGTTTAGCGATTTTTTGATAATCCTTGCCAATCACTTGTTCATCATGATTAGGACGGTTCGCCCGTACATCATCAACAACGCGACCGGCAATATGTGATGCATAACCATACCTTGTTAGTTTACTATAAATCTTCGTTAAAAGAGATGAATTTGCCATATTTTTTTGACTATCTGCAAATTTGTTGGCGACGATGAGGGCTTGTTCTAACTGCACCTGTTCAGAGATGACAACTATCTCATCAATTGTCGCTTGATCGATTTGCTTGTCCATCAATTTTTGTTTGATGTACAAAGGGCCATATCCTTGCTTAAAATAATGGGTAAACGCATTCTTAGCATACTGTTTATCATTGAGCAATTTATGTTGTTTGAGTCGCTTGATGATGGATGCAATAAGTGGTTCACTGACGTGACGTCGTTCGAGTTTCGAATATATATCACTTGTCGCATAAATCCCCTTAGCCAGAATGCGAAGACAGTATTGGTAGTGCTTTATCATCTCACTATAAAAAGATATTTGTCCCAGTTCTTCTGCGCTAATGATCTTATTTTCGTAGAGATAAAATTCGCCTAGTACTTCACGAAAAAATTGATGGACTTCACCATTATCGAGCGTGATATTAATCAACTTTTTTTGATAGACAATCTGACAAATCTTGTTCACCAATAGTTCCTCACTGCCCGCTCGTAGACCCGTGTCACATTTTGACCAAACGTTTCTAAACTATATTTTTGTGAAAGTTCGTAGGCCCGATCAGCCATGTCCTTACGAGCAGATTCGGTCATTTGCAATACAGTGACAAACTTTTTAACAAAGTCATTTTCGTCTTTGAAAAACAATCCCGTTTCTTTGTCCTTAATGACGCCGACAAGGTTTTCATCATAACGGGCAATCAGAATCTTATGAGCCGCCATCGCTTCCATGAAAGTCAGTCCCTGGGTTTCCGTAACAGAGGCGCTCGCAAAAACATCACCAAGATGATAATAAAAACCGACTTCATCGGGAGGGACTTTTCCAACAAAGACAACATGTTCATCGATTTTTAGATATCGTGACAGCTCCTCAAGTTCAACAAGCGCAGGTCCTCCTCCAACAATGACAAACTTCGTGAGAATATTACGATTTGCTTCTTTGTCCAGAAATTTTTGGTAACCACGTAAAAGCACATCTATCCCTTTTTCTTTAGCAATGCGTCCAACATAAATTAAATTGAAAGTTTTATCAATGCCAAGTTTTCGCTTTAGCTTTTTAAGTTTATCAAAGTCAACGCTTTTAGCCTCGAAGCGACTAAAATCGATTCCAGTAGGAATGACATTAATATAACGGTCAACCCCGTATTCTCGCAGTGCTTCTTTTGTTTTTTCACTAGGTGAAATTAATTCACTGGCTGCTTCAGCCTGCCACCGTGAATAGTTACGAACTACACGTTTGGCAAAGGGTTCAATCTTCCCCTTAGTGGCATAATAGGTGTAGTCCTCATACATCGTGTGATACGTATAGACATAGGGTATTTTTTTCATTTTGGCGTAAAGTTTTCCAAAAATACCAACACCCGCTTCAGTTTGAATATGCACGACATCAATTTCAAAACTATTGAGAAGTTTGGCGGCTTTGCTATTAAAAAACGACGCCATGCGATAATTATAAAGGCGCTTGAGTTCAATACCAGGAACACGAATTACGTTATTTTCAAAAGTCGTTTCTTTCGCAAAAGGATTCGTCGTAACAGTCACACAAAAATGGCCCATTCGATTTAAAATCGTATGAAGGTTATACGTCGATGTCGCCACGCCATTTATTTCCGGGGCGAATGTATCACTAAATATGGCAATTCGCATTACTTCTTCCTCTTTTTCTTTTCCTTATCTGCATGAAGACGACGTTGAATTTCCTTGAGGGAGAGTTTGCTTGTTTCATAGGCAGTATCACTTGATAGTTTACGTTCAGCGTAAGTTTCAACTTGTAGATCGGCAAAGGTCTTGAGCTTCCCGGTATCTTCGTCGACAAGATCTTCCATTGAAGAACGGTATAAAGCGGCAACAAACCCACCAACAAGTAAGCCAGAATAGAAAGTTGTAAACCGCCAAATGATTTGAATCGCCTTGGTTAAGAAAATATCACCAAAAACTGGAAGGAAGATAATTTCGTAAAGATATTCCGTGACACCAGCACCACCAGGAATGGGAATCGCACCAATAATCATTTGTAAGAAACTTGTTCTTGTCATACTTGAAATAAATGTTGTAAAACTCGCTAGATTTGGATCGAGCATAATAGCGACCACATAAGAAACGGAGTACAACATCATGAATTTAATAATAAACATTAAAACAATGGCGATTGTAGCGGGAATGTTTGATTGTAAGCGTCTTAATTCGATGCGGAAGTTTTCGGTGTTTATCGTTAGCTTCTTCTTGCGTTCTTGAGGATTACGAATCAACTTAATTTTTGCTAAAAGATCAATGCCCCGATTGATCATAAATTTATGCAGCCCCTTTGACAATGAGGCGAGTAGCATAAAGACAATAATCCCACCACTAATGACAAACCCTAGTACTGCAAACAACCAAAGAGGGACGTCAATCCCTAAAATCGTTAATGGCGCAGCGTCGATAAATATATTAATGTTCATTAAAATCGAGACAAGGCCAAACACAATCAAAACAATTTGGTAAAGAATGTAATGCATAACCATGATAGATGCGCCAGCTGAGTAGTTAACACCCTGTTTATGATAAGTAGCCACTTGGGCAAATTGCCGACCACTTCCACTCGGGGTGATGCTCGCATAAAACTGGCCAATAAAGGCATTGGCAAAACCACGATGAAGCTTGTAAGTGCGGGTATAAAGACGGGCAAAAAAGAAAAGAATTAAGCCATCAAGAAAATAATATGCAGCAATGAGACCTAATAAAACATAAGCATAATTATAATCAGCAGTTGGACTTCGTAGAGCATCAAGAACCTGGCCAAAACTCCCCCATAAAGTATAGGTTGAATAACCAATCGTCACGAGTAAAATAAGCACAAGATTTATTGCGTACTTTTTCCCTTTGTTCTTACGTTTGGGTTTAACGCTTTTATCAGTATGATTACTCATTTCATTTCGGTTCATGGGTTAAATTATAGCATAATTACTATACGATTATTTTTCCTTCTCTTGTTTTGAATGATGAATTTGCTTGGGGGTTGGAATAAGACGGATAAGCCCGATAATCAGACGAAGATTGAGAAGATTAACAATCCCTCGCACTTGTCTTTTGGAAATGGCGCCGCCTGAAAAAGCAGGATAGGAGCGTATTGGCGTATCAAGAAAAGAGGCGATCATCACCTTTTCTGTCAGTGCATCTCCTTTAGCCATCTCTTTAATCATAGCACTCACCTTTTTAATGATCAGACGTCCGACTCTTGTCACTCGTGTGTCATTAAGTGTGTTTTTGCTAGAAAAAGGACGTTTTGTAGGGGCGTGATAGTGTGTAATACGACGACCGTATAACTTTGAAAATTCTTCAAAAGAAACATCAAGCCCTTGCTGGTTTAAATGATAGTAACTTGGCAAGGTTTGGCTGAGGTCAGGTAGTTCATAGTCACTGTCTATCTTAATCATACGACTTAATTTAATATCTTCACTTGAGGCACCAATAGATATTTTATAGCTACCCTTATCAACTCTGAATTGTTGGGTAAAAGGATCATAAACCTCAAAGTCGGTTTGTGTGAGTATAAATTCAATACGCTTTTCTTCGCCTGCTTTAAGAAAAACCTTTTGATAATTCCGTAGATATTTTTGGGGTGCAAAAATAATTTGTTTGCGAGATCCCACATAGAGTTGTACAACTTCCTGCCCATCATATTTGCCACTGTTTTTGAGTGTGAATGAAACTTGTATTTCCGCATTTTTTTCAAAATTATCATGTGATATTTTAATATCTTTATACGTAAAGTTTGTATAACTTAAACCAAACCCAAAGGGAAAGAGGACCGGACGATTAGCTTTTTGGAAATATCGATAACCGACATAAATGGATTCACGATACTCAATGTTGAGTTTGTGCGCACCAAAATGTGCAGTACTTGGGACATCTTCAAGTGCAAATGGATATGTTTCGGTCAATTTGCCACTAGGATTAACAAGTCCAAATAGTAGTTGATAGATAGCCTCGCCACTTCCTTGTCCGCCTAGATGCATGTTGAGAATAGCACTAGCTTTATCCTGCCAAGGCATCGACACTGCACTTCCCGTTGAGAGAACGATAACAATGTTTTTATTGACTTCACGAACCGCTTCAATGAGGCGAATATGACTGTCAGGTAATGATATGTGTTGGCGGTCCATCCCTTCCATTTCAAACTCATCGGGAAGACCAAGCATTAAAATTACACTCTTTTTATTTTTTGCTATGTCGCGGGCTTTCTTTAGTAAAGCTTCTGCGTCGTCTTGATCGCCCATTGGGTAACCATCACAATATTCAAAATTAACCTGATGACTAATAAAAGCATCAAAAGCTGTTTCGATCATTTTAGGATTAATACGACTCGACCCACTTCCTTGATAACGGGGCCGCTTGGCAAATTGGCCAATTAATGCATATTTTTCTTGGCTTGATAAGGGTAGTATTTGGCCCTCATTTTTTAATAGCACCGCGCCTTCAGTGGCCGCCCTCACCGCTAGATGATGATGGTCACCATAATTTAGATGAGTTTCACGTTTACCTCCGCGCGCTTTCTTGGCAATCATCATTTTTAATAAAGGGGTAATTGCCCGATCAATCTCTTGTTCCTCAACACCGATTTTTTGAAGTTTCTTAATGAGTTTAGTGGTCGAGACTGTGCGACCTGGCATTTCAAGGTTAAGGCCCGCCTTTACACTATCTCCAATATCAACTACAGCCCCCCAGTCGCTGATGACAAGACCATCATATTGCCATTTTTTGCGAAGTATATCTGTGAGTAAATAGGGATGACGGCTGGCATGAAGGCCATTGACTTGGTTGTAACTACACATAACAGTCCAAGGTTTTGCCTCTTTAACCACCATTTCAAATGCCCGGAGATATATTTCAAACAGGGCTCTCTCATCAATGATTGCATTCATCACCAGGCGTTTTTCTTCTTGATTATTCACGGCAAAATGTTTAAGTGACGTCCCTACACCTAGTGATTGAATTGCCTTAACAAGGCCAACAGCAACCCGACCAGAAACATAGGGGTCTTCACTAAAATATTCAAAATTACGCCCACATAATGGATTGCGTTTAATATTGACACCAGGTCCGAGTAAAACATCAACGCCCTGGTCAATACATTCCTTAGCCAATGCAATACCAATCTCATGAATGAGTTCGTCATTAAATGATGATGCGAGGGAGGTGGAGGTAGGAAAAGCGGTTGCGGGTAGAGAAGTCTCAAGGGCACCAGCACCTTGTTTATCAACTTTGCGAAGTCCAAAAGGGCCATCACTTACAACAATTGAAGGTAGTCCAAGACGTTGAAGCGAGCGCGTATGCCAAAAATCTTCACCCACGAGGAGTGAAACTTTTTCATGAATCGTCATCTTCTTTAGAAAGTGCTTTACTGATTCCATTATCTAACCTCTAATTATAAATTGTTTAATTGTATTAAAAAGTTGCTCATGATGTTGGCCAATTGCATCATAATCAATCGTTTTTGCATAAGCAAGTCGCTCAGCCTCATGTTGCGAACCTTTGAGTTTGCTTAGTGTTTGTTGCATGTCCATTAATTTGAGTTCCGCTGTCTTTGATAAATAGACAAAATGGTAGTGCTCAGGATAAATGAGTGGACGGATAAAGTTAACAGTTTTAGCATAGTCAAATATCGGTTCAACAAACGCAAGCGGGACTAAGGGGTCATAAGCGCCGTGAGCCACTAGGGTCGGGAGACGATGCCTTTTGAGTGTCTCCAATAATGATTGATTGGCGTAGCGGCCCATTTTGATTCGACTAATGAGACCAAAATATGCCTTAGCTAAAACCTTGCCCTTTGTATAACGAGTGGAAACATCAACAATGCTTGGCAGTCCATTAAGGACAACGGCCTTAACAATTCGTGGATCATGATTAATATGGATGAGATTACCTGCAACATAACCTCCCCATGAATGCCCCACTAAAATCAGTTGTGAGTGTTTAAAGCGATCATCACCAGCTAAATGACGTAAACAATAGTCAGCATCGACAAGCGCCCAGGATAAATCAATGATATTTTTTCCTTCGCTTTTACCAGTACCATGATTGTCATAACTAATCACGGCAAGATGGTTGTCAGTGACGAGACGATTGATTTCTTTGGTGTAGGCAAGATGACCAGCACCAATGCCGTGGAAGAAAATAATGACACGAGAAAAATCTTTAACATCAGCGTTAGTGTAAATATTTCCAACAATTTGATGGCCGTTTTTAGTGTTAAATCGAATCGGTTCGGCATGAAGACCCGGGAAATCATCACTCGTAAAAAACTTTAACAACGGGTTATTGTTATAGCGAATATTTATTTTTTTACTCACAATCACGTAAATTATTGTTAAATATGCAAAATACAAAAGAACAAATACGCCTATAATCGATGCAATGATTGTTAACACTAAAAATTCAGTTGGCATAAATACCTCCCCTTAAGTATACAACATTTGTTGCGATTCTTTAACTTTATAAGTTAAAGACGAAACACATAAAAAGAAAAGCCCTTTTGCAATATAGGGCCTTAAATACTTTAGGTCGTATGACCCGTTTTAATACAAACTTG
>CAYWQC010000047.1:0-8265 GCA_964460405.1 uncultured Staphylococcaceae bacterium
AATCTAACTTTAGTTAGAAGCATAGTCATCGCTAATCTTATACCTTTGAACTGACAAAATATCTTGCTATAATTGTAAAATCATGACACATAAAAAGAAATACAAATATGTCCGTAAACGGCATCATCTCATCGTTAAGGTCGCTCGCGCAATTGTGGCCCCCTTTATTCGTCGAAAGCTTGGCTATCAATTGCAAGCTTTTGATCTATCAGCGTTAGGTCCAAGTCTTATTATTTCTAATCATGTCACACCCTTCGATCCCATTTTCGTGACTGATACGTTTAATGAACAGGTGTATTACATCGCCAGTGAAATTATTTTTTCCAATGGATTCATTTCTCGCCTACTTGAATTTTCCTTTGCTCCGATTCCCAAAACAAAGTCACAAACGGATGTCACGGCAATCAAACAAATGATTAGCATTGCCCGTGAAGGTGGTCATGTTGGTGTCTTTGTTGAAGGCAATTCCTCGTTTAATGGGGCCATGTATCCATTCGCTGATTCAATTGGTAAGTTGGTATTAATGCTTAAACTTCCCCTTGTCATTTTTAATTTTAAAGGGGGATATTTGACAAAACCACGGTGGTCCATTTATCAAAAGAAGGGACAATTTACTGGCTTTGTCCGCGAAGTGATTCCTTATGAAAGCTATCGAACCATGAGTGCAGAGGCGATTACTGAACTGATTAGAGAAAAAATAAACATTGATGCTTATCAAGATAGTCTTGATGCGGATTATGTCGGAAAGAACCGGGCTGAAGGTTTGCAAAGACTCTTGTTTTCTTGTCCGGTCTGCCATCATGTCAATTCTGTTTCAACGAAGGGACATGATTTTATGTGTAAGGATTGTGGTTATATTAGCGAATACGATACCCGCGGGTATCTAACACTGCCAGACCGTGGGAAGGTTGACCTTGTTAGCCTTGACAGGGAAAATATTAAACATTATGAGCGCTATCTTGAACAACACCGCGACTTTAGTCTCAGTTTTGAAGGTGAACTGCTCCACTTACTTAAGCGTAGACGTAAGCACCTAGGTGCAGTTGAAATTACCCTTGCTTACAATGGATTAACGATGGTGCAAAAACGTCATGGTGACATGACGCTCTTCCCGCTTTCACAAATCGATGCTGTTGCTGTTCAACAGCAAGCGATGCTCATTTTTTATATCGAAAACCAACCTACGATTGCGGTTAAATTAAATCAAACTGATAGTCCTTACCAAATGATGAAAACATTTGACATTTTCAAAGCACTATCACAAAAGGAGTAAAGTATGGCTAGCAACTTACTTAATGTCTTGTCGAGTGTCTCTAATTTATGGGATCACGGCACTTACTGGAATGAGTTATTTCAAATTATGCTCATTCTTGCACTACTTATTTTAGCTCATGTCATTCGTCGCAACATTCCCTTTTTACGAAGAATGTTAATTCCCACGAGTGTCATCGCAGGCTTTATTGGTCTTGGTCTTAAATATATCTTCAACGTAAGTGGATTACAAATTGATGGCATGCCCCTTATTGATAGTGAATTTATGAATGTCATCACTTATCACGCTCTCGCGGCTGGTTTTATTGCGATTGGCTTTGTTGCCACTAAAAAGAAGAAGGTAAAAGATGGAGGCGCCATTAAAGGCGGACTTCTCATTGCTTCTTCCTATACCCTTCAAGGGATTGTTGGCGTTGTCGCCTCAATTATTCTTGCGGCGATATTTAGTGGTATTGGTAGTGGATTTGCCCTGAACAATGCACCTTATGCTGGCATTATTCTTCCTCTTGCGTTTGGCCAAGGTCCAGGACAAGCTGGTAATTTTGGCATGACCTATCAGTCACTGACTGGTGAATTTGCGCAATATGCCCTTAGTGGCGGCCGTGATTTTGGTCTTGCTCTTGCCGCTCTTGGCACCCTTGCCGCCGTCATCCCAGGAACGATATTTCTCAATATCTTCGCCGCAAAAGGCCTGGTCAAACGAGAAGTTGATGTTGAAACCAAAGTCTTCAATACAGCGAGTAATCCTGTTGAAGTAGAAGGAGAAATTGCTTCGACAGAATCTACCGACAAACTTGCCATTCAACTAGCGATTGTCGGCATTACTTATTTAGCCACATTCTTATTAATGTTTGGTTTAACCGAACTATTCGTGGGCGTTCTTGGCATTGAATTTCTTCGTCCATTACTCTGGGGCTTCAACTTCCTGTTTGCCCTGCTTGTTACGGTTTTAGTTAAGTCGATTTATAATCGTCTTCGTTCTAAACGTGTAATCAAACGTGGTTATATTAATAACTATATGATGAACCGTATTAGTGGCACAGCCTTTGATCTAATGATTATCTCAGCGATTATATCAATTGAAATTGCCAATATTTCTGAACCTAGCATTCTTACACTCCTTATTGTTTTAACAACATTAGGAACGCTCATTACCTCACTCTATGTGTATTATGTTGCTAAAAACCATTTTAAGAGTCGCTTTGTCCATACCTTTATTGTCTTTTATGGCAATTTAACTGGTACGGCTTCTAATGGCCTTGCCTTGCTTCGTGAAATTGATCCAGAACTTAAATCTGGTGCGAGTGATGATCTCATTCAAGGAAGCACGACGGCGATTGCTTTTGGGGCACCAATTCTTGCGATTCTCAGTTTTATTTATCAGGGACCTGTCGGTCTTTATGTCTCATTAGCGCTACTCGTTGTCTACTTTGTGCTCTCCGCTGGTGGACTGATCCTTTTTTCAAAACGAAAAGCCAAACAATTAGCCTCCCTCCCTCCTCCTGAGGTTGAAGTGGCAAATGATGAGCAATAAATATTTACTATACGCACTTTTTCTAGTAAACTAATAAGGGCGGAAATCGCCACCTAAATAGCACCTTAAAGGGGAGTAGTCATGCTTACCACCAACAGCTCGAGTTAACACTCTGGTTGGTAAGGCCAAACTTTGGAAACGAGACCTTTGGTACCTCTTTTTGAGGGCTAGAGGTCTTTTTAAATGAAAGGATACTATGAACAAACAACAGCAAAATCAGACGGGGACAACACTTGAAGAAGTGCGTATTGCACCTCCCGTTGAAACTCGAAACTTAGCAGAACTTTATGATGAACTAACTGTAGACCCTAAAGTGGGGTTAAGTGATGACATCGTTAAAATGCGCCAAGAAAAATACGGGATGAATGTCTTACCTCGGCGTAAGAAAAGAACGCCAATTGGCACCTTTTTAGCCCAACTTAATAATGGCATGATTTATGTGCTTCTTGCCGCAGCGCTTATTTCTTTTAGTCTTCATCTTTATGAGACAATTGCCCATAATGTCCCCTTTGAATTTATCGAAGTGGTTGTTATCCTCGCAGTCGTACTCCTCAATGCAATTATTGGTACCGTCCAAGAATTAAAAGCCGATAAGGCCTTAGAAGCACTGGAAAAATTATCAGCACCAACAACTGTGGTTAGACGAAATGGTCAACTTCTCGAAGTGAAGGCCGAACAACTTGTCATCGGTGATATTGTTATTTTAGAAGAAGGGCGGACGGTCCCTGCTGATTTACGCCTTATTCAAGCAATCAATCTCAAGGCCGGTGAAGCGAGTCTTACTGGAGAAAGTGTGCCTGTTGAAAAGGATGCCAGTCTTGTTTTTGCTAGAGAAACCCCAATCGGCGATCGTCGTAATATGGTGTATATGTCGACCCCCATTACTTATGGAAGAGGTGAAGGCATTGTTGTAGGTACAGGTCTACACACAGAAATCGGCCGTATTGCTTCACTACTTGAAGGCGAAGAAGAATCAGCAACTCCCTTACAAAAACGTCTTCATGACCTATCTAAATTACTCGGTATCATTACCGTTATTCTTGTTGTTTTCCTCTTTGTTGTCGCCCTAATTCAGGATCCAAGTCTTGATAATATTCTCAATATGTTTATGACATCTATTTCCCTAGCCGTTGCCGCTGTTCCTGAAGGATTACCGGCAGTGGTCACCATTGTCCTTTCTTTAGGCGTGCAACGCATGGTTAAAGTCAATACCATTGTTCGTAAACTTCCTAGTGTTGAAACACTGGGCGCCGTGAGTGTCATTTGTAGTGATAAAACGGGAACGTTAACGCAAAATAAAATGACCGTGGTTCAAGCTTATATTGATGAACAAATCGGTGGGATTGATGACTTTAAAGACGGGCAGTTACATCCTCTTGCTAGTGGCATGAGTCTTTGTAGTAATGCCAGTGTCGATCATGGTGTTGACGGCGATCCTACAGAAATTGCCCTCGTTGAATTTGCCAATCACTTTCAACTACGTAAACAAACCCTTGAAACCAACAGTCCACGCATTGATGAACTTCCCTTCGACAGTGTCCGTAAAATGATGTCCACGGTTAATGAAATTGCAGGGCAACCGACCCTACTCACTAAGGGTGCCCTTGATCAAATTCTTAAACATACCACACAAATTCGCATAAATGGTGAGGTTAAACCCATCACCAAGGCAGATCTTGATCATATTATGCAGGCGTCTGAGAAGATGGCGGCTAAGGCCTTACGTGTCCTTGCCCTCGCTTCTAGACCTTATAAGGAAAGTGAAATCAAAGAAGAAAATCTCATCTTTATTGGTCTAGTTGGGATGGTTGATCCACCTCGTCCAGAAGCTAAGGGAAGTGTCAAACGACTCAGTCAAGCAGGTATTACGACGATTATGATTACCGGTGACCATGTTGATACTGCCTTTGCTATTGCGACCGAGTTAGGTATTGCTACTGAACATCACCAAACAATGAGTGGTGAACAAATTGATAAACTTGATTTAACAGGTCTTCAACAAGCCGTTAAAACCGTGCGAGTCTTCGCCCGCGTTTCCCCGGAAAACAAAGTGCAAATTGTTAAAGCGCTTAAGGCTAATGGTGAGATTGTTGCGATGACGGGGGATGGCGTTAATGATGCGCCATCACTCAAAGCCGCTGATATTGGGATTGCCATGGGCATTACCGGTACTGATGTGGCCAAAGGCGCTGCTGATATGGTGCTTAGTGATGATAACTTTGTTTCAATTGGTAAAGCCGTTGAAGAAGGAAGAGGCATTTACGCCAATATTAAAAAGACCGTATGGTTTTTACTTTCGTCTAATTTTGGTGAAGTCATTTCAATGATTGTCGCCATTCTCATTGGCCTGCCTGCCCCCCTTGCCGCGCTGCATATTTTATGGGTCAATTTGATTACCGATAGTGTGCCGGCCATTGCCTTAGGAGCGGACGAAAAAGATCCTGACTTAATGAAGGATCGGCCTCGTAATCCCCGTGAATCGTTGTTCGCCCGGGGTGGTTACTTTGTAACACTCGGGTATGGGACACTCATTGCCATGCTCTCACTGACCGCCTTTATTATTGTGGCGATGAGTGGTGGAGCAACCTCGATTGCGGGCATGCGCAGTTATTTAGACGCAAATCCTGCTGAATTGATGCGCGCCCAAACCTATGCCTTTACTGTTTTAGGTGTTTCTCAGCTGTTCCACATGTTAGGCATGAGTAATATTAAAAAGAGTTTTATTCGCCTATTTAATCCTAAAGAATGGTTGATCTGGACGGCTTTTCTCTCAGGTTTCCTCTTACAAATTGCCGTGACTGAATTTGGCTTTTTGAATGTGGCCTTCTCGACCACACAGCTCCATCTAGATGAATGGTTGGTGCTTGCCGCTATTTCAACAGGTCCTCTTGTTGTCCATGAACTTGTTGTTTTCATGATGTGGATCACCGCTAAGTTTAAACACAAATCTTAATCAAATAAAGCCTTCACAAACGTTACTTGTGGGCTTAGAATCAGCCAAATGAAAAGGGAAGGTTTTATACTTCCCTTTTTGTATTGGAGATTAATTACCAATAATAGTCAAGAAACTTTGTCGCAAACTGTTGATGAATGTCATAACGTGCTTCAGTTTCGAAACGGAGTGTACCATTGGATTCATAAACAAATTCACTTGATATGTCCATACCAATTTGGCTGTCGTACTCGCCTAAATATGTGGTGGCTCTCACACCATCAAAATAGGAATCCGCCACATAGTAGCGATCGGCTTCTTCATCATAGGCGACGGTTTCATTTTGAAAGACAAACATGTCTTCGATAATCGGACTAATATCACCAAGACTTACGTAATCAGTGCCATCAGGGTCAATCACTTGGAGTGTAGGGACAAACCCAGTGCCATAGCCATACACTGTATTGAGGGTGTTACTAAGTCCATAAATATTTTTTTGTTGTTGCCAGTGGGCACTATTGCTCTCACCATCAAGGAGGCGTAGACCCTCGCTTACTGTTTCAATAATATAAAGTGGGGTGTCTTTGTTGCCGGGATGGTCATTGAGATAATCTTGCAAGAAGTGGTGATCAAACGCCTTACAGTCGGGACATATCGACATCCCCCAGTTGATGATAAAGCGTGTGTCGCCTTGAAGTAGCGTGTTGAGTTGATCAAGGTTAATATAATAGCCATAGGGACCACGCATGTAGCGATCAATATACGTCACAAACGAATTGAGGTTCTTAAAGATCGAATTATCATTATTATAGCTGGTTCCATGGCGATACACACCATCTTCAAATAGACCGACAACTGGGGTATTAGACTTATTAGAACTGACAGGAAGACCATAGTAGTTGATATCAGTGATGAGATCCGTATGGATGACATAAATGGGGATATCATAGTCTTGGACATAGGGGATGACAACCCGTGATTCAAATACAGCCCAGCATGCACAACTTTCATCGGCGTAGGCGACGAGAATAAAGTTATCTTTCTGGTCAAATTTAGCGCTAAGATCAACTTCACGATTGATGCGGATATAGCTATCAAGACTCTTGTCCCCGTAAGTGAGGACAATTTTATCATTTTGCCCACCGCATCCCGCGAGGACAGAAAGCGTCATGAGACTGAGTAGGGGAATTAATTTTAGTTTCATAAAAGCTCCTTATTAGTGTTTATTATAATGAGTCATGCCGTGAAGATAAAGGAAAATCATTATTTTTATTGCTTATTGATGAGGATGTCACCTCACTAGCGTATAATAATAGCGGAGGAAGGTTTATGCAAAAACAAAAAGTAGTCATTATTGGTACTGGCTTTGTGGGGATGTCTTATGCCTATGCCCTTGTTAATCAAGGCGCGGTAGAAGAACTCGTTCTCATTGATATGAATAGAGATAAAGCTGAAGGAGAGGCCATGGACCTCAATCATGGACTAGCCCTAGCGACGCGGAGGATGAGTATTAAAGCTGGCGATTATCAAGATTGCGCAGATGCTGGCCTTGTTGTCATTACAGCGGGGGTCAATCAAAAACCCGGTGAAACACGCATTGATCTTCTTAATCGTAATGCGGCTATTATGAAAAGTGTTGTTTCGCAAGTCATGGAGAGTGGCTTTAATGGCATTATACTGGTGGCCTCTAATCCTGTTGATATTCTCACCTATGTAGCGTGGAAGCAATCAGGCTTATCGAGTCATAAGGTGATTGGCAGTGGAACTTTGTTAGACACTGCTCGGCTACGTTATGAAATTAGTAAGTATATCAAAATTGATGCCCGTAATATTCATGCCTATATTCTCGGCGAACATGGCGATTCAGAATTTGTGTGCTGGTCGAAAGCATATGTGGGTGTTAAGCCGATTAAGGATGTCATTGAAAACATGGATGAAATCACCTTTGCGGACCTAGATAAAATATATGTCCGTGTTCGTGATGCCGCACAAGAAATTATTAAGCGTAAAAACGCGACTTACTATGCCATCGGCATGTCACTTGTGAGAATCACGAATGCAATTTTTAAAAACGAACATAGCATTATTCCCCTTTCGGTGTATAACAATGGGGTCTATGATATTGAAAAGGATGTTTATATTGGTCTTCCTGCTGTCGTCAATAGTGAGGGAATTCATCATGTGGTCAAGCTTAAACTGGCTAAGGATGAGATGATTAAACTCAACCAATCCGCACGCATCCTAAAAAATAATTTAGCCGCGATTTATCACGAATAATCACCAATCATTTGTCTGGTTTTTTCACCGTGGGTTTCACGCTAAAAATGCATAAATTTTTTCTGTCAAATTGTGAGAAAAATGCTGACGAAAAAACGTACAAAAAAGTCACAAATATTGATTTGATAATTACTATCATATCATCAGAATATTATGTTGTTTTTTGCTTCTAAAAAAAATAGTGAAAAAATATTTTCTTTTTTTATTTGTTTTTTTTGTCAATTTCATATATATTCTTACTTGAAAAAAC
>CAYWQC010000048.1:0-8086 GCA_964460405.1 uncultured Staphylococcaceae bacterium
GCTGCTGATGAGGTTAAGTTTGTAAAGTTGTTTTCGCGCATTGAAAAATATGAATAATTGGCAATAATCAAGTGATCGTAAAGAAAGATTCCTTCACGAGCAGCAAGTATCTTAATGCGCCTGGTGCTTTCAAGGTCTTCATGGCTTGGATAGGCACTACCACTTGGATGATTATGGACAAGTACAAAAAATTTCGCTTTGACTTTGCCGAGTCTCTCGAGGACTTCCTTTGTGTCGATAATGAAACCCATTTTTGTCCCAACATAGAGGACTTGTTCTTTAATAATCTTCAAGTGTTTATCTAGTGATATCAATAAAAGCATTTCATTTTTAGCGCTCGAAAAATCATAGAGGTACTTATTAGCGATATCACCGCTATTTTGTAAGTAGACGAGTTCGCGATAATTTTCCTTTTGAATTCGTTCTGAAAGTTTAAAGGCGGCGAGCAAAGTAATCGCTTTGACAGTCTTGATTCCTTTAACACTAAATTCACTAATTTCGGTTAAATTCGCCATTTTAGTTAATCCTTGGTATTTATTCAGTAGATTTTCAGCTACAATTAGTGCAGATTGGTCTTTAGTACCCGAGTTGATGATGATCGCTAAAAGTTCGACATTTGAGAGACTATTGATACCATAACGTAATGCTTTCTCCCGTGGTCTTTGATAGAGTGGTAAGTCTTTAATTTTAACACTACTTCCATTCAAATTTAAACCCTCCAGGAAGGGTTGTTTCTCCGGAACCACTAATAAATAGTTTATAGACGATTACCGTGACAACAGCAATGATGAGAATCGTCATTACCGCTGTCATGGTGAGTGGTTCACCACCGTTAACTTGTCGCATTTCTTGATCTGTTAAAACATATTCGTTCATAAAAAGATCCTCCTACTAATAAATAGAGGAGAATCTGTGTTTTAGTGCAAATTGTTTAATCTGATTTTTATCTCTTCATAAGCCTTTTGATAGTTTTGATACTTTTCTTTTTCGATTTTCACCTTACTCTCAGGGGCTTTAGCAAGAAAACGCTCATTATTCAACATCGCTTGCGAACGTGATATTTCACTTTCTAACCGTTGTAAATCCGCTGTCAGTTGTGCCTTTAGTGCCTTGACATCGATGAGAACCTTGAAACTGAGCTTTACACCAGCGGTAACAACAAAGGGGAGCACCTCACTAGGTTCTGCTAAATATATATTCTTGACAAAGGCCATGCGCTTGATGATCGCGTCAAATTCGCTGATATTAAAATTGATATTTGATAGATAGATGTCAATTTTTTCATTCGGAGCCACGTGATTATTTGCTTTAAAATTACGGATTTGCTTAATGATGTCAATGACTTCGATAGTATCTTTTTCTGCCTTATTGCTTCTGATTTTTAATAATTGGGGATAATCCTCTAACATGATTGATTCTTTATGATAGGGAAGGTGCAGATACAGTTCTTCGCTAATAAAAGGTGAAAACGGATAAATCATCATAATAACAGCTTTTAAACTGTGATAGAGCACGTCATAAGTTTGTTGTGGTGTTTTAGCATTCTGAAGCACAACTTTACTCATTTCTAAATACTGCGAGCAAAAGTCATCATAGACAAAATTATACAAATAGTTACTCGCCAGTCCAAGCTCATACTTATCCATATATTTACTAACGTTTTTAATCGTTTTATCTAGGCGGGTAAGAATAAATTTATCAACTGAACCAAGGTGTTTGAAGTCAATAGGTTGCGGTTGGTAATCACTAGGAAGTGTGAGCAAAATATAGCGCGCAGCATTCCAAATTTTATTAAGATAATTAGCACTACTCATGACCTTTTCTTCAATAAAACGCGAGTCTTGTCCAGGGGTTGAATTAGTGGCAAGGAAATAGCGGAGACTATCAGTGCCATATTGGTTTATGACATCAATAGGATCAACACCATTGCCAAGAGATTTTGACATTTTACGACCATTACGATCGCGAATTAAGCCATGAATAACGACATCTTTAAAAGGAACTTTCCCAGTAAATTCTAAGGCTTGGAATATCATACGACTCACCCAGAAGAAAATAATATCATAGCCTGTCACCATCGCATCTAGTGGAAAATAGCGTTTAAAATCTTCACTTTCTTGTGGCCATCCAAGTGTTGTAAAAGGCCAAAGGGCACTGGAAAACCATGTATCAAGGACATCTTCATCCTGATTGTAGTTTTCAATATCACTAGGTTCATCAACCGAGACAATAACCTCACCTGTTTGTTTATGGAAATAGGCAGGAATCCGATGTCCCCACCATAATTGCCGCGAAATGCACCAGTCTTCTACTTTTTCCATCCATTGAATAAAGGTTTTGTTAAAGCGTTTTGGGAAAAAGTTAACCTTTTCATCCCCACTTTGGTTGGCGAGGGCTTGTTCTGCAAGCGGACGCATTTTAATAAACCATTGTTTTGATAGATAGGGTTCAACGATGGCATGACTACGTTCACTATGTCCAACATTATGCGTGTGTTCCTTAACACTTAACAATAAGCCCTTATCCTTCATCTTTTCTACGAGATTCTTGCGACATTCGAAGCGATCCTGGCCTTGAAATTCACCGGCCAATTCGTTCATAGATCCATCCTTATTAATACAGACGGGCATCGCTAATCCATATTTTTCTCCGATATTAAAGTCATTGACATCATGAGCGGGTGTGCATTTCATAACGCCCGTACCAAAAGCAATATCAACATATTCATCGGCAATTAGGGGAATGACTTGTCCGTTGACGGGATTGATAAAAGTTTGACCAACAAATTGTTGATAACGGTCGTCGTTGGGGTTCACAACAAGACAAACATCGGCAAACATCGTCTCAGGTCTAGTCGTCGCTACATTGAGATGAAAATCGGGATTGGTTGAAGAGACATAGGCAAAATGGTAGAACTTACCTTTGATATCCTTATGGATCACTTCAATATTGGACAAAGCAGTTTGTTGATCTGGGTCCCAGTTGATAATTCGCTCACCTTGATAAATCAAACCTTTGTGATATAAATCAACGAAAACTTTACGCACGGCAAGATTAATATTGTCGTCAAGCGTGAAGCGTTCACGGCTATAATCTAGCGCTAGCCCCATTTTTTTCCATTGATGACGGATGGTAACTGCGTATTCATCTTTCCACTGCCAGGCTTTTTCTAAAAACTTCTCCCGGCCTAAATCATAACGACTCGTGCCCTCTTTACGTAGTTTTGCCTCAACAACTGCCTGAGTTGCAATACCAGCATGATCCATGCCGGGAAGCCATAAAACATCGTATCCACGAGCTTTTTTATAACGAGCAATGACATCCTGAAATGTTGTGTCCCAGGCATGTCCTAAATGGAGTTTACCCGTCACATTAGGTGGGGGTAACACCATAGAAAAGCGTGGTTTATCTAAATCGCCAGCCCTAAAATAGTGATGATTTTTCCAATGGTCATATTTTTGTTGTTCGACCTGTTGCGGGTCATAATGTTTGGCTAATTCCTTCATAAAACCTCCTAAAAATAAAAAGCGTCCCCATAAGGACGCTTAAATGCGCGGTACCACCTTAGTTTTCAATATAATACATATTGAACGCTTAATTTGCTTTTAACGCAAGCACACGAGTTTTCACTAGACTCCGTTACGACCTTCATCAATGGTTACTTCCCTAACTTTCACTAGCATAGGGTCGCTTTAAAGCACGTGTTGATTACTCCTTAACATCATCGTCAAAAATATTATAACAAATAAGCGAGTGTCGTGATAGTTTATTTAATCACACCAATGATTAAATTTCTGAGTTCACTCATGTTTTTACCACTACTGCTCGACACATAAATTGTGCTAGGAGGTAAAAAACCAAACGTTGATTTGAGGTTTTTGTTAATTGCCGCCATTCCACTTTGGTTGAGCTTATCAACTTTAGTAACCACGAGTGTATAGGGTATGTGTTGATGGAGAATGTATTGTAAAAACGTAATATCGTCACTGCTCGGTTCATGCCGTGAATCCACGAGCATAAATACATGCTTAAGTTGAGGATTATTTTCAAAATAACCCTCCATCATCGCCGCAAACTCGCCGTAATCACGACGGCCTTTTGCACTATAACCATAGCCGGGGGCGTCAACAAGATAAAACTGCTCATCAATACGATAATAATTTAATAGTTTCGTGAACCCCGGTTTACTAGACGTATAAGCTAGTGCCTTCCGTCTTACTAAGGCATTAATCAGTGTTGATTTGCCAACATTACTCTTACCCACAAAAATAACTTCAGGTAAAACTAATTCAGGTTTTTGCTCAACCCGTGGGGCACTAAGAATAAATTCTGCCTTAGAAAAGTTAGGCATGGACGCCTTCACCTTCGTTATCCTGCGTCTTTTTTGTGGTTTTTTTACCTTTTTTTAGGGGGAGAAGCGCGTGTTCTACCGCTTCTTTGACACTATTAATCAAAACGATTTCAATCTTATCTTTAATCTCTGATGGTACACGGTCGACTTCTTCCTTATTAGCGACTGGAAGTAGGACCTTTTTGATACGAGCTCTAACAGCACCAATAATCTTTTCTTGCACGCCACCAATTGGTAAAGCTTTCCCCATGAGTGAGACCTCACCCGTCATGGCCACATCACAACTGACTTTTCGACCTGTAAGGACACTAATTATGCCAATCGACATGGCAATCCCGGCACTATTCCCATCTTTAGGAGCGGCATCAGGAAAGTGAACATTAATTGTTGTATCCTTAAAAATAGTCTCATCTATACCATAGTCTTTAGCGAAACTACGGACGTGAGTAACAGCAATTTGTCCGCTTTCTTTCATCATCGCTTCGAGGTTACCGGTGACGTTAATCGTGGCATTCCCCTTATATGTCGTGACTTCAAGAGGAAGAATATCGCCACCAATATCACCAATAACGGCTAAGCCAGTCACAACACCAACGCGGTCTTCACTTTCTTTTTGCGTGAGTTTCATGAGTTTTTCACCCATGTGACGAGCAACTTCCTTTTTATCTAATGTCAGTTCAGGATTCTTATCTTGTAAGATTTCAACGGATACTTTACGAAGTACCGAAGCAATCGCCTTATCTAGTCCACGGACACCAGCTTCAAAGGTATAGTGATCAATGAGTTCAATAATCCCATCTTCACTGAATTTAATGTCATAACCATCAAGGCCATGTTCCTGAATTTGTTTGGGAACAAGGTGACGCTGAGCAATGTTAATTTTCTCATTTTGTGTATAAGGTTTAAGTGGAATCAATTCCATCCGGTCAAGCAAGGGACGGGGAATATTACGAACGTTATTTGCCGTTGCAATAAACATCACTTTTGAGAGATCATAAGCTTCCTCTATATAATGGTCAGTAAAGGCTTTATTTTGTTTGGGATCGAGGATTTCTAGTAGGGCACTACTAGGATCACCTTGGCGTGATTGCGCAAGTTTATCGACTTCGTCAAGGACAAAGACTGGATTAACAGTCCCCCCCTTACGCATCGAGGAAATAATGGTCCCTGGTTGACTACCGATATACGTCCGTAAAAATCCACGAAGTTTAGCCTCATCATCAACGCCACCGAGACTCGATTTAACGAGTTTACGACCAAGCGCACGGGCAATTGACATCGCGAGACTCGTTTTACCAGTTCCAGGGGGACCATAAAAACAAATAATAGGTGAGCGAAGATTATTCGACATACGTTTAACGGCAATGTATTCAACAATACGTTTTTTGGGATCCTCAAGACCATAGTGATCTTCATCAAGAACCTTAGCAACATTTTCTAAATCAAGGTTATCAATCGTTTCTTGATCATAAGGTAGATTTAAAATCCAATCAAGATATTCGAGTGTACGCGCACGTTCATTATCATTTTTACTCATACGGCGAAGTTCTTTTTTGACTTTGCGAACGACACTTTCGGGATAAAATCTTTGTTCAAGTCGTTTGAGAATTTCCTCGTTAGTATCAAGATCTTCTTCATCGTCTCCCGCTTTGATGTTGGGGTTTTTCGGTGGTTCTTCACTTGTTTTTGACTCGACATTACCTTGGTTCCGAATGATTTGATTAATCGCGTTAATATTGTTCGATTTGATATCTTCGTTAATAATGGCGATGATTTTTTCTAAGCGTTTCGTGGTATCAACTTCTTGCAGTAACATTTGCTTTTGTTCAGTATTATTAACAAGTTGACTGGCCACATAATACGTGACTTCTTCAAGACTCATCTCGCTAGCAAAAAAGGGACGGATTTCCTTAATAACATTACCAGATATTTCCGGATTCTCCATGATGAGATCAATGAGTTTTTGGACGGCGTTTTGTTGATCGTAATTAGGATTAACGTCTGCGCTTTGTAAAACATCAGCACTCGCTAAAAAGTAGCTGTCTTCAATCTTATCTAATTGTGTGATATTGACACGAGCAAGGGGTTCAAGCCGGACTGTGACATAGTTAGGACGTGGTCTTACTTTCGTCAGTCTAGCGACAACGCCAACCTCATAAATGTCCTTAAATTCAGGCTTATTCTCAGTGTATACCTTTTGCGTCGTTACAATCACAAGTCCATCAGGACTAGCTTTAGCAATTTCAATAGCTTTACGGGTAAAACTACGGCCAACATCAAGATCATCGCTTTCATTGCCAGGAAAATAGACTTCACCACGGGTAATAATCAGTGGTAGTTGATATGATTTAATTTGTTCAGACATAATAAACCTCCTGTTATGTGTATATTATACAAGAATTTTCTTTAAATGAATGTGAGAACACTCACATAGATTAAAAGCCCAAATCAATGGGCTTTATAAGTTAAATTAACAGCAACAATTATTGATTGTTGTCGACGAGGAAGTCAAGAATCATCCGTTGACGAATTTCGCGTTGGAGACCTTGAATATTGTCACCAAGAATCTCACGAACCTTGGCTTCTTCCATGTTGTATTGTTGGGCCATTTTCGCGATTTCAAAATCGACTAGTTTGTCATCAGCTTCAATTTTTTCAAGCTTGGCGATTTCATTTAAGACTAAGAAACCATCAACATTACGTTTGGCATCTGCTTTTAGTTTCGCATCAAAGTCTGCTTCTTTTTGTCCGGTTAATTCAAGATATTTTTCAAGATCAAGCCCTTGACCTTGTACTTGTTTGAGGGTGTTTTCTTTGGCTTGTTTGGCTTCAGTTTCATAAACATCATCAGCGACTTCTAAGGTCGATGTTTCGACAATTTTTGCAATAAGTTTGTCAAGGTAAGCATTTTTCTCATTACCTTCGGCTTCACGGACCAAGTCTTCTTTTACATGCTCACGTAGTTCCGCGAGTGTTTTTGTGCCATGGTGATTAAGTGTTTCGGCGAATTCATCATTAAGGTCAGGGGTTTGTTTGACTTTGACTTCATGAATTTTCACTTTGAATGTTGCGTCTTTACCTTTTAGGTTTTCGTGATAGTTTTCAGGGAACGTCACATTGACATCAAGTTCTTCGCCTGCTTTTTTGCCCACTAATTGGTCTTCAAAACCTGGGATAAATTGACCACTACCTAATTCTAATTCGTGATTGTCAGCTTTACCGCCTTCAAATGCAACGCCATCAACAAAGCCTTCAAAATCGATAATAACGGTGTCGCCAAGAGCGGCTTCGCCATCTTTAAGGACGAGTTCAGCGTTATCAGCTTGAAGTTGTAGTAACTTTGCTTCGACTTCAGCGTCTTTGACTTCAACCTTGTCGTGTCCGATTGCTAATCCTTTGTATGCACCGAGTTTAACTTCTGGCATAAGGGTAACAATATAGACGATTTGTAAATCAGTATCACTTAATTTAGTGATATTGTAGTTTGGTGAAGAAATATAGGATACTTTGTGCTCTTTAATGGCATGAGTAAATCCATCATTTAATAGTTCGCCGACTGCTTCATTAATGACTTTTTCTTGATCAACAGCCTTACGGGCTAATGCTTCAGGTGCTTGGCCTTTACGAAAGCCTTTAACCGTCACATCTTTAATTAATTTTTTGACAGCTACTTCTTGGGCAGCCTTGAATTCTTCAGTTGAAAAATCAACTGTGATTTCCATTCTTCCTTGTTCT
>CAYWQC010000049.1:0-7791 GCA_964460405.1 uncultured Staphylococcaceae bacterium
GAGGATTAGGGTGACTTTAAAGCATAGCTTTTTTATATTAATAGTGATATCCTCACTAGCAAAAGAAAAAGTGAGGCAGCCTCACTAATCTTTTATGGTAAATGAAATTAACCTTGTTGTCTTGATGTCATACTCACTTCTAGATTAGCATTCTTGGCGCGGATAGCGTCAATAAGAGCTTTTTCTGAAACACTCTTTTTAAGTTTAATGACATATGTAAGTTCAAATAATTGTCCAAAATCAGTTGTCTTAACGCGTTCAAGATGACTATACTCGCAATATAAAGTAAGCACTTCAATGAATGCTTGTTCGTAATTTAAGTCCTCCGGGACAAGAAAACGCAAACGACGTTCGCGCGCATTTGCCTGACCAAACCTTGTATAAAAAATGATAATCATTAGTAACAAAGCCCCTGCAGTGCCAATGAAAGCAAAAACAAGATAACCTAAGCCTGTCGCTACACCAATAAAGAATGCAAGAATCACATAGGTTAAGTCTTCAACATTAAGGGGATCGCTCCTAAACCGGGTGAGGGCAAAAATACCTGCCAAGACAAGACCAACCTGGAGACCATTATTATTGAGCTCAATAGTGCGAAGATTCACAACAGCAACTAATACCGCTACGATGGTTGGTAAAACCGCTAGGGTTATTGTAAATCCCCGAGTCATCCCCTCCTTGCGACGAATGAGATGGTAAATAAAACTTGTCAAAAATCCTAATAATACCGAGGCCCCAATGACCATCAATAGGGGGCCAATGACACCTGTAAACATATCAAATACTGATCTAAACATAGCTAATTTCTCCTTTTGCTAATTTCTTTTCAAAATATTTTCCATACTTGGAAAATGAGGTTGGATAAATTTTAAGAGCACTCAAAGCCTTAGTTAGGGCCAAAGGCATCGCGCCAGTCGCTTTAATTTCCATCAAATAATCCTCAACAGGAATAATTGTTGCCCAACTTTTTGAACCTTTATCATACACTCTTAGATGCTGATCAAATGTTACACGAACATTGTCTAGACGTGGACGATAAATATAGGCAATGCGATGATATTCGATATGGATCGGTTTAATCATATTTTGATGAATATCAATAAATTGCTTAACATCTCCTAAAACACTTTTAGAACTATAATCATCACGCTGTGGCAGCGACATATCATTGACAAAATCATGAAGCTCTTCAGGCGTCAACCTAATCCGCTTTTTATACACAGTTCCCTTAAACTTCTGTTTGAGTTCAAGGTAGTGAGAGTTATCTTCATACGTGCGTAATCGCAGTTTAGCTTTATGCCGTGGTTTCGCAACTGAACGCCTAATAACATCGTAGTTAGCCGTGTCGTAATATATACTACTAATATGATAGGGAATGCCTGTAGGACAATAAAAATCATAAACAAGATCATCGCTTAAAAGGCCGACAAGTTTGTCTTTTTGTTCCTGGGTTACATAGTATTTAATTTCTTTGCGTTGAAAATGAGATTTCATATTTTTACGACTCCTTAGGAGTGGGATGATTATAGCAAATTTTATCGAAAATGAGTAGCGGCGGGATAATTATTAAATAAATTACCTATCATATTTCAAAAGTATCTTTTACAATTCAATAATGATAGTTAGAATATAGAAAAGGAGAAATTAATATGAACACTTACTTTAGTTTTCTACAAGGTCGTAGCGACATCGACCGGCTCCGTCGATTCAACTTTGTGATGGGGCTACTCCATCTCGTCCAAGCGATTGCAATGGTCTTTCTTGCGAGCACTGTCATTGAAACGATCAGTGAATTTCAACCACAGATTGTCCAATTTTACATTAGCTACAATCCCGTTACCGAAGCCTTAGAGGTCGTATCTAAAAATCTATTCCTCCTGCCTTTTGGCATCATGGTGTCACTCTTCTTATTCATATCTGCGGGTGCCCATGCTCTGATCTCCATACCAACTCGTCTCTTTGCAGTCTATCAAAGCGATTTAGGTAAAGGCATTAACCGTTTCCGTTGGTTTGAATATGCCCTCAGTAGTTCAATTATGATCGTTTTAATTGCTACCCTCTTTGGCGTCAAAGACATTGCCTCTTTAATTTTAATTTTTGTTGTCAATGCTAGCATGAATCTTTTTGGTCTTGTTATGGAACAACTCAATGTTGGAAAAGACAAACTCAATTGGGGTCCCTTTGTATGGGGTAGTATTGCCGGAATTGCTCCATGGGTTGTCATCCTAATTTACATGTTTGGTACTGGAAATTTTGATCAAGTACCATGGTTTGTTTGGGCCATAGTAGGCACATACTTTGTCGCTTTTAACACCTTCCCAGTCAACATGATTCTCCAATATCTCAAAATTGGAAAGTGGAAAAATTATTTATATGGTGAAAGAGTGTATATCATACTCTCGCTTGTTGCCAAGAGTATTCTTGCTTGGCTCGTCCTCTTTGGAGCAATGCAACCTTCATAAAAACGATTAACGAAACAAAGGCGAGCATCAACTCGCCTTTTCTTTTTGCCTTAAACGTTCAATGTGAGCGACATATGTCTCCATATCGAATTTTCGTTTAAGTCCATTACTGTTCATCGACCTTAGTTTACCCCAAACTGCCTTCTCTGGCCATGGGCGATCCATCTTACCAAAACACCAAGCAATATTCATGTATGAATTCGGATTTCGTCCATCAATAAAATATTTGTTATTGAGGGTGACAATCAAATCATAGGCTTCCTTATAACTTGAAGTCCATGCAATAATCTGTTTAGCCCAATACATCCGCATATAATTTGCCATAAACCCGGTTAGTTTCATTTCATCCATCGCGGCATTGAAATAGCGGTCGTGGGTATGAGAAGCTTCAATCTCTTCAGCACGATAAAGATATTCACGCTTATCGTTTTCATGCATGTGCATACTTTGATACGCCCAAGGCTCGCTCATATGTTCAAAAAGATCATATTGAGGATGATAATACACGTAATTATAGTCAAGTTCACGTCTGACTAGCAGTTGTTCAATAAAAGCATTTTTTATCGTCTCGTCAATACTTAATTGGTCAATTTCTTCAAGAATGTCGAGTGGTGAAATGTGTCCAAAGTGTAAATACATCGATAAGTATGATTGCACCATCAAACTCGGATCGCTACGATCAAGATAAAAAGGGAGTTTATCTTGAATAAATGTTTCTAGCGCCTTTTTAGCGTGAGAGTATCCTCCATGAAAATAGGGGGTCTTTGCCACTGAATGATCAATATTTAAGTGAGACATAAATGCGAGATTCGTTAAATCGACATCAGATACCAAATGCAAATTTTGCTTATTATATAAATTTGAAAGGCGTGAAAAGTCGCGATACTCATGATACTTTTTAAGGAGATGAGGACGAATCACGTAAGCACCATAAGCGCCTTTGTGATAAGCTTTTCTCACCGGAACAATCACATCAGACTCAACAATATATGCATTCATAGGCTGGTCTAGCTTTTTGAGGGCTTGGAGGACATCTTTCCGCCATTGGCGTTGATGATGTAGATAGCCAAGATCAAAAATGACACTATGGGCATTTACTGCGTATTCGCTGACGATTTTATCAAAATCACCAATTCTAATACAAAAAGTGATCCCTAAGTTTTCTAGTTGTTTTTTAACCTCTATTAACCCTTCAAACATAAACGTATAATGACGTTCATTGGCCCCTAAATATGTGTTTGTCACAACAAATAGTACAACAAGTGGTAGATTTAGCTTGTTGGCTTTTTGAATGGCAAATTCAAGGGCATGATTATAGGCAACGCGCTGCGATTGTTGCATCCAGTAGAGCACATAATCACCGGTACCCGCTACATTGCAACTTAATAGCGTCGTAAGACGATGTTCATGCATGCTCAGACTCCATTTCCTTGAATCGATTAGTCGTTTCTACAAGCGCTTGAACAATCTGTTCATCAACCCGATCTTGAGTGAGACGTGTGACGCCACGAATCGTTGATCCCCCCTTAGAGCACACTTGTTGGATCATCGTTTCTAGGGGGTCACTACTGTTTTCGATGAGCTCTACAGTACCCCTTATTGTCTTTAAAACAAGACGAAGACTTGTCGCTTCGTCTAGCCCCTCACTTACAGCAAAATCCACCATCGCTTTAACAATAAACTCAATAAAAGCGGGATTTGATCCACTTAAAGTACCCACGAGAGGAAAATCTTTTTCATCAACAATAATGGTTTCACCAATCGCTTGAAAAATAGCGACAACCTCATCAAAAAGTTGAGGATTTTGCTCACGGTTTTGACAAATCCCTGTCATACCACAGCCAACTTTACTAGGGGTGTTGGGCATTGTTCTCATCACGAATACGCCAGGCAGCAATTTCTGTAATTGTTTTAGCGTATAACTTGGTGTAATCGAGACGACGACCTGATCAGCTTTTAATGCCGGTTTGATTTCTTCAATGACTGTCTCGTAGAGATTAGGTTTGATGGCCAAAATGATTATTTTAGCCTGACGCGCTAAATCTTTATTATTGGCACACGTTTCGACTCCATATTTTTGTGCTGTCCGTTCTTGATTTACCACTGTTTTGCTATGAATGATCACTTCACTTTTTGCAATATCGCCGCGATTTAATAGCCCACTAAGAAGGGCCTCACCCATGTTACCAACACCAATCAATCCAATTTGTTTCATAATAATACCTACCTAAATCAATTATACGTGTTTTTCAAACATAAAAAAAAGTATATGTTGCCATATACTTTTTCGTGTCAATCAATGAGATTAAACAGCAAAGTTTTTCTTAGTTAATAAATTGATGATGTCTAATAACCATCCGATGAAAAAGAAACCACCGGTGATGATATAGAGAACACCCATCAATGTTTTACCGCGAACAATGCGGATGACGCCACCCCAAAGACCACCAATAAAAATCATCAGTAGTAGGTGAACAATATAGTCTAGGCCAAATTCATTAATCATTTAAAATCCTCCCTTTAATGATTAGTTTGTCTTCTTATTATTAGTTTAGCAAATATTAACGGTATTTGGAAATAATTGAACAAAAAAATCATCATTGCACATGAAAGCGTTTGGCAAACTCACGTAACAAATCTTTTCTTAAAACAATTGCTGTCGTCAACAAAAAGGCCCCACCCGTGGTGGCAAGAGTAATAATTGACCAGTGAGTTCTTTCGCGCCACAAGATGATACCGGTCACTGCGAGGGCGATGGTCACAATAATAAATAAGAGTAAGGGAAATAAATTTTGCCGTTGTTTATGAAGATTAGTAAAGAATAGGATGCTAAGAATAGCTAAGCCGCTAAAGCCAACAATAGCGACGACTTCAATTGCCCATCCAGAGGCAATAAATACATCAATTAAAACAAGTAAAATTGCAACATTAGTAATGAGTCTCACAACGTTGCTAATCCGATTATATTCTACTAACTGCGGAGAGAATAACATCGACCATACAATCCACATCGACCAGATCGCAACAATACTCCACAGTGGCGTTCCCGTGAATACATTAATAATAGGTAAGACAAATAGGGCAATCATAAAAGGCCACTTGACTATTTCGATGATTTTATTTCTTTGAATGCTTTGTCTTTTTGCGCGTGGATATGTATTTAACATTTTCATAGACATCACTCCCTTCTATTGAAAGTGGAATTTCATCTGCCTCTAAGAGGCTAAGGAGCCGTTCTTCAAAGGCACTATCAAGGGTAATCTTTGAGATTGATAAAGTCGTCGTATTATTAAAAGATACGAGGGTGCAATTTGCCCTGTTTAATACTGACGTACCAAGTATAAAATCAAGGCTTTCAATATAGGGTTCTAGTTCACTAGGAAAGTGGACAACACCTAGATTAGAAAGCGTATTCGTATAGCTTCTCTCACCAATGATGCCATAAACACGTTTGGCAATTGGTGTCTTAATAAACAGAGGAATGAATTTAAGTTTACGGACCATTTGTCGGGTTGAATACATCATCTCTGTCATTTTTGACATACTTGATCGTTCCTTGAGTTGTTCATTGACCTCATTAATGATTTCTTCTGTAGTCGTAATATGATTCAGAGGCAACCTCAAGCCAAAATACATACTAAAATTTCGAATTGTTTTAGAAGGGAAAAACTTCCGCATATTGACAGGAACCTGGACAGTAACATCACCACTGTTGGCCTCGATAGCATATTTATTGGCTATCAGCATTTGCGTGATGATATATCCCGTAACAGTGGTGTGATTAGCCTTTGCTACTTGAATGAGTTTTTGCGAGTCTAGTTTAAAATGGAGCACTTGGCACGGTTTAATCCGTGTCAATTTACCACTCATTTGTAAAGATTTTTTGTTGATAAAGCCGGAAGCCTGGACTTTGGGGGCATTTTCAAACTCATTAGTGTCTTCTCCACTATCAGGCGCAACATTAATATCAAAAGTCGTTTCATCATAGCTCGACTCAATGCCAAGAAGACGGAAATATTCTCTCACTAAAGTTTTTAAGAACACCATCCCACCACTGCCATCAGTAAGGGCATGAAAAATTTCTACACTAATACGATTTTTGTAATACAAAACTTTAAATGTTTTAGAACCGGTCAGTGACACACGGATGGGAACGAAGGGTCGTGTGCTCTCTTCTTCAACACCATAGTGACCTTTTGTGGAATCTAAATAGTGCCAGAAAAAGCCTTTTTTTAGGGTGGTTGCAAATTGAGGAAAACGCTTAATTGTAAAAGTAAGTGCCATTTGTAAAATCTCACCCACAACATCTTCCTTTAAATAAACTGATAGGCGAAATAGTGACATCTGCCCATGAGCAAGTGAAAGTGGATAAATTTTGGCGGCGTAGTCAAGAGCGAACCATCGTGTGGGTGGGTGGGCGTAAAATCCCCCTAAATGAACACTATCAAGACGACGTAATGCTTCATCGAGCTTGATACCATTTTTTAGATAGTAAATAATCGCACGCTTAAAATCATCAATAATACGATTTTTATGCGAAGGAACAAGGATGATTTTCCTTGAAACAGCGTGGAAAAAGGTTTCTATTGCCTGTTGTTCACTCTGATTAAGTGTCTCGATAATTCGTTCAAATTTGTCTATTGCTTTTTTCATACTTTATATCAATTTATGCTCAATTATACCACGAGTATCGCCGACATAAAAATGAAAACAATCAAATGTTAGCGATTAAGATTCTTTAATGAAATCACATAAAACTTGAGAAATAACCCCGTAGCCAAGTCCCGACACATGTAATCCCTCAAGAGTATAGTCACGTTTGATTCGTCCCTTGTTATCCACCAAGTGCGAATGCATATCTATATAAGTAATAGCTTTTTTTTCGCAAAGGTCCTTAAGCAAACGATTTGTCTGTCTTATTTTCTTATTAGAGCGAATACCTGCAATAATCGGAGACAACCACATTTTATGGTGTGAGACCGGATAAAGATTTACACCAACAAGGGTAACTCCCGGTAACTGTTCTTCAAAAAGTTCATAAATTTTTTCAATATTTTTGATGATCTGTATGGGTTTTTTCCCCTTTCCTAAATCATTTGTCCCTATTTGAATGAAAATTTTGCGTGGTTTAATAGCGACGACATTATTAATCCGCTTCAGTAAATCTTTTGTAGTGTCACCCGCAACTCCGCGGTTATAAATCGTATAGGAAGGAAAGAAGTCTTGAATAGGATAAAAATCAGTGAGGCTATCACCAAAAAAGACAATCGCCCCTTCTTTAGCGCCCTTATTGACAACCTCAAAAGTTTCAAGACGATTAATTTTGTTG
>CAYWQC010000050.1:0-7790 GCA_964460405.1 uncultured Staphylococcaceae bacterium
TTAACACTATTCATGCAAATTGCCTAACAAAAGTTACTATAATTATAGATTTTGTTTACTTATTTCATAAATTCTGATGTTTTTTACCCTTATCATGAGCAATATCAAGCCCGGAATTAAGCTAAAAAGAGATATTACAAAAGCTAAAAAATAAGGAAAAGCATCAGAAAACATAGAAGATGATGCAAAAATTAACTGCGCAGTGAATTGTTCTAAGAACATAATCATAATCAAACTCGTCAATAAAGCCGTCCCGATAATTAACATAATAATCATTAGACCAAGTACAATGAGTCGCTTACGACTAAAGCCAAATAAATACAATAATGATAACTGACGGTAAAAATCATCTATCAGTGTATGTAAGACAAGAAATAAAACAATGAATGACATAAGCAAACTAGCAAAGGCGACCAAATAAATAAGATTGGTCATTTGCGATAGGGAAACATTAATTTTCTCGGCAAAATCTTGAAAAGGATATGACACTTCAAAATATTCTAACAAGTCTAAGGCATCAACCAAATTGCTGTCATTAGTAAGCAGACCTATGGGAATCAAAGTGAAAGGGTCACACCCAATAATGTCTTTAAAAAACAATAGTGGCCAGTAGGTATGATGATAAATAAGTGGTCGTTTATCCTCTATGACATCAACAACTTTGAGAGATAAACTATGATACTTTTTAACTAAGTAATCCTCTTCTACATACGATGACTTAGGGGTTGCTATAGAAATATTGTAAGTATTTTGTCGGTTATACACTTCACCAAATAATGCATTAAACACCTCTGAACTCAAGACAATCTCATCAAGGTTTATTCTTTTCGTATCAACTTTAAGCGGATTAAACATAAGGCCATCGCTTAGTGATAGTGTCACGTGACCATTAAACATTTTTGGACCCATAATTAACGTTTTTATATCATCAAGCAGTCGTCGCTCATCGTAACTCATCACCTCATATAGTTGTTCTTCGCTAACGCCTACAAGAAAGTTATCACTAAAGCCTGTCATTAATGCTTGTTCATAACTGACTAATCCACCGTTTGTAAGAAGGGTATAGGGCTGATTTGATAAAGCTGATGTGGGAAAGTAGTTAGGTGGCAATTTGTACATTAGAAGTCGCGATCTAAGGTAGTGAGCGTCCAATATCTCGTCATCAAATAATGTATTAAATCTAGCAAGTAGTACACGATTTTGTTGATAAGCATCAATTAATATCGCTTCATTGTCTTGCGCAAACAAAAAATAAAGTTTCTTAAGCGTCCATGGATATTCATCAACTGTATTAAGTTTAAGACTGACAGGTAATCTTAAACTATCTTCATAGACAATCCGACTAAAGTTCTGATTAGAGTGAACAATCATTGATTGATTGCCACTAACTACGGCGACTAATCGATATATTTGTTCGTCCTCATATCCCCATTGAAGGTTGGCTATGTTAAGGGTGATAAATGTTTGAATGTTAACAATATAATTGCCAAGACGTTCAAGTGTCGGACCCTTTCTTAAGTTAAGATGGTCATAAATATCACGTTGCTGTGTCGGTGATAGCATCAAAATAATTTCATCATCTCGTAGCACAGTTTTGCGGTAACCATAAAGACTAAAAACATCGATTTCTTCAGTGAAAACGACATGATTAAAACTTGCAAGGGTCAATTGATCAAGAGGGAGTTTAATTTGGTCGTTTTGAAAATAAACGCTATTATACGTAGGAAACATTGCATCAATATGATTCAGATAAATGCTCCCATATTGGGCCTTATATTGCTTTGCTAATTGGGAAACAGTCGCCTCTTCCAGTCCCTCTCTATAAGGATAAGGTTTATTTTTTTTGTATCTAACTAATGCTGTGTCCTCTTGATAATTAAGTGTAAAACTATCCTTAATTCCTTGTCCTACAGTTGAAGTAAGAGCCAGTAATCCACACATCGCTACGAGACTAAAACTAAAGGTGGCTGTTGCAAGTGTGTTGCGTTTAATACGACTTTTAAAAAGTGTATAGGCCAACTTAAACAACATACGTAGTGGTGCCTGTTTTGTAATGATGGCCTTTCCATTATGTTCTTGTTTTTTGCCCGTATCTAAACTCCGTAAGTGCTTTTCTTCTCCAATTTGGCCATAGCTTAAATCAATCAGAGTATGACAATAATCGCCTAGCAACGTCTTATTATGACTAACAACAATGATGAGGCGTTTTTTTGCTTCTTCTCTAAGACGTGAGAAAACGATTCTTGCGTGGTATTCGTCTAAAGCAGCACTTGGCTCATCGAGAAGGACAATAGGGGCGCTACCAAGTAGACTCCGAGCAATTGCAATTCGAGCCTTCTCTCCACCAGACAAGTATTTCCCCAACTTGTTTTTTAAACTCAAGATATTCAAGTCTTTTAACATTTTAATAATCAGATGATGTTTACGTTTAGTGCTAAGCGTCGGATACACACTTAACTTAAGCAATAAATTGTCATAAACACTGAGGTCATCAAAAACAATTGGGTCTTGATAACATGTAGAAACGAGTGCTTGGCGATAAACTAGACGCTCCCCTTCTTTTAGGGTATTTAACTCTTTATGATCAACAACGACACGTCCTTGATATTGCGAAAGTGCACCACTAAGTATATTAAGTAATGTTGTCTTTCCACATCCACTCGGTCCGGCGATACCATATAAGCCACACCTATCAAAAGATAGATGTTTAATGTTTAAGACCTCTTTTTTTTGATATGCGAATTTGAGTTGAGAAATATCAATCATGATGAGCCAACCTTTTAATGAGTGATTTTTGATTTTTGATCAAAAGATTAATGAGGGTAATCACACTTGATGTATAAAATAATATTGAAAAAATAAGTATGGGTAATAGGAGAGGTACATCCTTAAAAATCAAGAGTGGAACCTTAATAACAATGTCAAGACGCAGGTATTTGTTAATGAGACGGGTAATAAGCTTAGCAAGAGTGGGTGTTATCGCTAATGATAAGAGACTGATTGCAACAAGGTAAAAGTTGAGGCTCGTGTATATTTCAAAAATTTGCCATGTCTTAGCACCAAAAAAATATAGGAGAGCATTTTTAGCATTAGCCTTCTTCATATCGAGATGGATAATCGTGAGATTAATTAGTAGGAGACTCACTACAACAATCACGACGCTAATGAGCATGACCATATTCATAAAAGTCAAAATGTCATGTAGTGAACTTTGTCTTGTCAAATGCTCATCAGTGAGAATCAAGCGACTTGTTTCACCCTCTAGGCTGGAAACAATTGTTTGTGCTCGCTGAAAATCATCGAAACTTATAAAATATAGTCGATAGCTAAAGCCGCTAAGCACATCCGTCGCGGGAAGATCGGCTAGATAGTCATAAATAGTTATATCATCCATGAACATAGTGTTGATAAAATAGTCGTCAATAGATGCTTGTGAGTAATAGATTTTGGGTGTCGTTAAATAGTTCATCTCGTTAACAACACCGACGATTGACAAGGTTAGAAGTTGCTCAAACTGAGTATGTTCATTATTAATTTCTAATCGATAAGTGAGGGGGATTTTTGCGACATCGTTAAAGGAGAATTTCGTATTCATTTCCTCAATAAACGCCTGGTTAACCAACACATTAAAACCTTGAAAATGGGCATTATAAGAATGCTTAATCAGTTTTAACTGTTGAGAGTCGAAATTAAATGTTTGCAAAAACACAGGATAAACATTCGCGAAGGGTTCATCAAACACATGAAGAGATTCCGCCGAAAAAAGCATAGTATAGTTGAGTGCTATATCCGCCTGTATATGGTGCGACAAAAGACTTTCAACCTCTTCAAGTCGAGGACGACTAACTTGCTTAAGATTAAGAAAACTCGACTCACTGCTGATTAGTTCGCTCTTCTCTATATTAGCAGATAAATACTCCATAAACTGCGTTTGTTGGTGTGCCATTAATTGCTCTTGGGAAAGATAAAATCCAGAAAATAATGCAAAAATAATGACCGAAACACTTAAAGATACTAAATTGATAAAACTGGTCATTCGGTGGGTCCTAATATGACTGATGAGTACGTTATTTTGCCATGTCATACTCGTTGTAATGTCCCGTTTTTAAGATTTAGATAGGTTGCTTCTAAGTTTTTGAAAAGCTCAAGATGATGACTCACGATAATCACAAGCATGTGCCGAGATAATTTTACGAGTAGGTCGCGAATGATGATGGCACTTTCTTCATCGACTGAACCTGTCGGTTCATCTGCTAGTAAGACTTGTGTTGGTGCTGCAATTGCCCGTAAAATATTGACTCTTTGGCGTTCACCACCCGAACAGTATTTGACACGTTGATAAATCAGATGTCCTAAACCGAGCTGAGAAAAACGAGATAAAATATCACTTTTCTGGTACGATATTCGCTTAATTTGGAGGGGGAGAATGACATTAGAAAAACACGTCAGTTCACCAATTAAGTAATGGTGTTGAAAGACAATTGCAATATCATTAACTGCCTTTCTTGTGATACACCCACCAGTTGGCTTCTCAATGGCGGACAACAAATTTAACATAGTCGTCTTTCCACAACCACTAGGTCCATAAATCATATATAAACCCGGTCCCATAAACGTAAAATCAAGTGGTTTAATCACCAATTGATCACCATAAGATTTACTCACTTGTTGTAACAATAGTTCCATATAAAAATCCCTACTTATAAGTAGGGACTAATTTATTGATAGAGGACACTATCATGGTGAGATATAATTTTTTTTAAGCGTTTATCAAAGATGATCCGCGGAATGATGATGACATTACCACACCCTTGACACTGGATTTTTAAATCCGCTCCAAGGCGAATCACCTGAAAGATTTTAGAGTGTGACACGCACGGGTGTGGCTTCTTCATTTCAACTAGATCAAAGACATTGACACGTTCTTGTTCCATTAGTAATCCTCCTCTTCCATCCTTACTGCGGAAGGTATTTTAGGTAATCCTGGCATCGTCAGCACTTCGCCAGTCAAGCAAACTACAAAACCAGCACCGGCACTTACATAAACATCTCTGACATGAATGGTGAAACTTTTAGGAACATTGAGACGACTTGGATCATCACTAAATGAATGTGGCGTTTTAGCAATGCAGACAGGAATCTCTTTGTAACCAAGTGCTTCGATGAAGGCGATGTTTTTTCGCGCTTTTGCACTAAAGACAACACTATCCGCCCTATAAATTTCTCTTGCTATGGTTCTAATCTTATCTTTTAATGACAACTTAATATCATATAGTGGTTTAAACTGGGCTTGCTTTTGCCTTAACATTTGTTGAACCTTATGGGCAAAGTCAAACGCTCCTTCTGAGCCTTTTAAAAAGCTATCAACAAAGGTCACTTCATAACCTTTTTGCCGACATAAACTTGTCAACACTTCGACTTCTCGATCACTATCACTCATAAAATGATTGATTGCAATTAAAACAGGGACACGATACTTTTGGAGATTTTGGTAGTGTTGCTCAAGATTAGCAAATCCCTCAATAAGTGCGGGAATATTTTCACTATCAAGTTGGGTGTCCTTAGCTCCGCCATGTAATTTCAGTGCTTTAATAGTGGCGACAAGTACCGCCATTTTCGGTTGAAAATGACCAATTCTCGCTTTGATATCAAAAAACTTTTCAGCCCCTAAATCAGCTGCAAAACCGGCTTCAGTGACGACAACAGGGGCGAGTTTCGTTGCAAGTTTAGTGGCAATAATCGAATTACATCCGTGGGCAATATTAGCAAAAGGTCCCCCGTGAATAAGCGCGGGATTACCTTCTAAAGTTTGGACAAGATTTGGTTTCAAAGCTCGTTTCATCAATTTCATAATTGCATGTGAAATTCGTAAATCGGCTAAACGTATTGGCTTGCCCTCATCGCTATAGGCAACAATGATTCGACGAATACGCGCCAAAAAATCTTGTTCATCGACACTTAGACAAAGAATGGCCATAAGTTCAGAAGCAACAGTAATTTGAAAACTCTCTTTTCGCGTTGTACCATGTTTTTTTCCAAAAGCGACCATCACGTCACGTAGGGCGCGATCATTCATATCTAAGGCACGATGCCATACTATTTTTTTCGGATCAATATTCAACACATTGCCACGGAATATATGGTTGTCAATCACGGCAGAAATGAGGTTGATAGATGATGTTAAGGCATGCATATCACCGGTAAAATGTAGATTAATGTCTTCACTAGGGACAACTTGGGCTAGTCCTCCACCAGTTGCACCTCCCTTGATGCCAAACACAGGTCCGAGTGAAGGTTCTCTAAGACAAAGTAAAGATGGAATCCCAATCGCATTAAGACCATCATGCAAAGCAATCGACATTGTCGTTTTACCCTCACCCGCTCTCGTTGGCGTAATCGCTGTCACGAGGACAATATCGCCTTCATGATGACCTTGATTGACTTTAGTAGGGTCTATTTTAGCTTTATCATCGCCATAACATTCGAGGGCCTCTTCGGCAATATGGAGTGTGGCAGCGACATCTTTAATTGGCCGTATGTGTGTCATGATTGTTTCTCCTATGTGCATCAAGCAAATATGTTAATGCTGATTGTTTATCATTAAACCTAACGCGTTTGAATTGATGCGTGAAAAATGTGTTTTGGCGTTTTGCGTATTGCATCGTATGTTTGGCAATCAGGTCAATCAAATCATCATCATTAAGTTGAGGCTCCGCTATCAACTCTTGGTAGCCAATAGCTCTAAATCCAGGGGCATCATCATGATAGCGTTGTCGTAGCTCAGCAAGTTCTTGCTTGAGTCCTTCTTGGAACATCATTTGGATGCGTTGAACAATTCGTTGTTGCAAATCCTGCCTATCCATTTCAAGACTGACCATGAGATAAGGATAATAAGGGTCTTTTTGCTGGGCTTTTTCTAGTGCTGATTTAGTTTGACCACTAGCGCGAAAAATTTCAAGGGCTCGAAGGACTCTACGGCGGTTATTAGCGTGAATCTTGCGGGCGCTTTCTTCATCGATAGTTTTTAGATAATCATGCAATTCTTGGTTGGACAAACCGTCAAATTCACTGAGGTCAACCTCTGGGTATGCAATAAATTGATAGTCAAAAAGTACACTCCTTATATAAAGTCCACTACCGCCAACAATAACAATAGGAATGCCCTTTTTCGTGAGTTCTTCGATAAGGTTTCTTGCCATTGTTTGATATTGGAAAATTGAAAACTGCTCATCAATGTTAATGATGTCAAATAAATGATGAGGGACTATAGACTGTTGTTCTTTACTTGGTTTAGCCGTGCCAATATCAAGTTCTCTATATACTTGAAAAGCGTCACCATTGATAATGTGTGCACCAATAAGTTTGGCAAATTCAAGGGCTAGGCTTGTTTTACCACTTGCCGTTTGTCCAGCAATAATATAGATCATACACCCGTCCGCTTAAACATCTTCTCGAGCTGATATTGATTAAAACGAATGACCGTTGGCCGACCATGAGGACATGTATAAGGATTGTGACAGGCAAATAATTGCTCAATGAGTTGTTGTTGTTCTAAGAGAGAAAGGCGCATGTTTGCTTTAATTGAAGCCTTGCACGCCATCGTTGCAATCGCATCCGTACGCACCACTTCTTGATTAATCGTCCCAGTTTGCATGACTTGCTCAATCATCGTTGTCACGTATATATGTTCATCATACTCTTCGGTCCAAAGTGGTACTTGAATGAGGCGAAAACTCGATTGACCAAATGGGTCAAGACTCATACCAACTTTACCCAATGCTTGTAGTTTC
>CAYWQC010000051.1:0-2931 GCA_964460405.1 uncultured Staphylococcaceae bacterium
TCCTTGAAAGGGGTCGAGTAAAATGGCGAAAACTGAAAAAGAATTAGTCTTAAAAGTCGAAGATTTAGCGATCTCTTTCCATACGGACAATGGTCGTGTTAAAGCAGTTCGCGGTGTTAATTTTGAACTCTACCGCGGTGAAGTCCTCTGTGTTGTTGGTGAATCGGGTTCTGGTAAATCCGTCACCGCTAAAACAATCATGGGCATTCTCCCAGGCAATGGTCGTATTGACCGTGGTCATGTCTTTTATGAAGGTGAAGACCTTACTAAAGTGAGTGAAGAAGAATTCCACCGTATTCGCGGTAAAAAAGTTGGGATGATTTTCCAAGACCCACTCTCCTCGCTTAACCCCATCATGAAAGTCGGTAAGCAAATAACTGAAGCCATGATAATTAATAACGAGAAACTCAAAAAATTATATCAAGATCTCATCAGTGACAAACTCGTGAAATATAACAACGAGAAAGCGCTGAGAAGTCGGACAATCGATCAAGCTAAGGATGATATTCGCATCGCTAAACGTCTACTCAAAAAGGCAAGAAATGCGGATGAACTATCCAAAGAAGCCAAAGCCGAAAAGGTGAAGGAAGCCAAAATCAACCTTGCAACCATCAAGGCTGAATCTAAGGTTAAAATTGCCGAGATTAAAGCGCAAACACAGGATAATATTAAGGCTTATAAAGCAGAACTTAAAGCTCGTAAAAAAGAAGCTAAAGCCGAAGTTAAAGTGTTTGCAGCTGAACTAAAAGCAAATCGGGATAAGAAATTGGCCCCACTCAAGGCCCAACTTCAAACTGCCGAGGGTGACCGTAAACTCGCACTTAAAAACGAAATTAAAGATGTTCAAAATGAATACATCAACGCAACCAAAATCACCCGCGCTGAAGCCAAGCGTCGCGCTCTCCAAGTCATGGAGGAGGTTGGTATTCCCCAACCCGCTCGCCGCTATAAGCAATACCCATTTGAATTTAGTGGTGGGATGAGACAACGTATTGTTATCGCAATTGCGCTAACTCAAGACCCAGATGTCCTCATCTGTGATGAACCAACAACAGCCTTGGATGTAACGATTCAAGCGCAAATTCTTGAACTCATTCAACGCCTAACTGTTGAACGTGACCTCACCGTCATGTTTATTACCCATGACCTTGGTGTTGTTGCCAACATGGCTGATCGTGTCGCTGTTATGTATGCTGGTAAGATTGTTGAAATCGGTACCAGTCATGATATCTTCTACGATCCACGTCACCCATACACTTGGGCACTTCTATCATCGATTCCTGATGTTGATAGTGCTGAACGCCTTGAAGCGATTCCGGGGACACCACCAAATATGATTTACCCACCAAAAGGCGATGCCTTTGCTCTTCGGAGTAAATACGCGATGGCCATTGATTTCAAAGAAGAGCCACCGATGTTTAAAGTCAGTGATACTCACTATGCCGCAACATGGTTGCTCGACGAAAGAGCGCCCAAGGCAACAATGCCAAAAATTGTGGCCTCTCGGATCAAAAACTCCTTGAAGAAAGAAGGTGAAAAAGATGCCTAAACGCGAAGTCACATTTAGACAAGATTTGATTGATAAGGATATCATCCTATCGGTCAAACACCTTAAACAATTCTTTAAAACTGGCTTTGGTGCTAATAAATTTGTTACTAAAGCCGTCCATGATATTTCTTTTGACATCAAAAAAGGCGAGGTCTTTGGCCTTGTCGGTGAATCAGGATGTGGTAAAACAACGACTGGTCGCTCAATTATTCGTCTTTATGATGTCACTAGTGGAAGCGTCTACTTCAAAGGGTTCCGCGTCAATGGTGGCACCCGTTGGAACGAAAAAGAAATTAAATGGAAAACAATTAAAGCCAAACGTGCGATTAAAGATCTTGAAAAACAAATGAAAGATGAAATCGCCGAAGCAACCAGTGAATATCAAGAACAAAACGAAGCTGTCATTGCTAAAATCCGCGATGCTTATCAGGTTAAAATTAATCGAATTAAGGATGATTTAGACAAAATTGTTACCGAGCAAAAAGAAATTATTGCACAAATCAAACACGACAAAAAGCATGTTGATAAGAATGTCATGTCGAAAATGCAAATGATTTTCCAAGATCCAAGTGATTCACTTGATCCGCGAATGACAGTTGAAGACATCATTCAAGAAGGGCTAGTCATTCAAGGCTTCCGAAACCGTGCTGAAAACTCAAAACGCGTTGTCGAAGTTCTAGAAAAAGTTGGCCTTATCGCGGACTATGCCTCGCGTTATCCCCATGAATTTAGTGGGGGTCAACGTCAACGGATTGGCATTGCGCGTGCCCTCGTGATGAATCCTGAACTTTTAATCTGTGATGAACCTATTAGTGCGCTCGACGTTTCCATTCGCGCCCAGGTCATCAACCTACTCAACGACTTAAAAGATGAACTAGGGCTTACGATTCTCTTTATTGCCCATGACCTTAGTGTTGTTAAGTACTTTTGTAATAAAATTGCTGTCATGTACTTTGGTGAACTTGTGGAAATGGCGACAAGTGAGGAATTGTTCAAACACCCTCTTCACCCTTACACTAAGTCACTTCTCAGTGCGATTCCAAAACCTGATCCACTATCAGAAAAAAATCGTAAACGGGTTACCTATAATCCAGTGGAAGCACATGATTATACCGATAACAAACCAACGCTTCGAGAAATTCGCCCTGATCACTTCGTCCTAGCTAACGATGTTGAAATGGAAAAATATGAGGCGGAAATTAAAGTACTTGATAAAGTCGCCAAAACTAAAACTAAGAAAGATTAACTATGAAACGTGCTCATCACTCAAAAACTAGAGTCATTGTAACATGGACGATTGCGACTGTCCTCAGTCTTGGTTTGTTCTTTGCTATCTATTTTACTCGTGAAATCCTCGATTATCGGGCCTTGAGTGATGCCAC
>CAYWQC010000051.1:3031-7679 GCA_964460405.1 uncultured Staphylococcaceae bacterium
AGCACTCTTAAATGAGTGCTTTTTATTTGTTAATCATTTTATAGCATTACTCAACACACATTTAAAATTGTGCTATCATAAAATTAAGAGAAAGGGGGAATTATGAATTTTCTCAAAAAATTAGTCTTTATTCCAGTTTTAGGCCTCATGCTTACTGGTTGTGATTTTGGTGGAACACAACAAGTTGATGCGGCTGTTGCCAATGAACGCGTTGCCCAAGCGATGGGTCAAACGATGATGAGTGGCGAAACTGACACACTCTCACTTGATCTTTCGGCTGATCTTGAATTAGTGATGGATCGTTATGAAGATGATGAAAAGGTTGCTTCAACCAGTATCGATGCTTCTGCAACACTTGACCTTAAAGCGAAAGACTTAAGCAGTGAAGATATTGAAGCTTCAATCAATGCAACTGCCTCGCTTGTTCTCACTGAACAAGAAAATGGCGCTAATGCCGAAGAAGTATTCAACGGTGACATGAGTGCCAATCTTTACTTATCAGATATGTGGCTTTATGTCCATTTGACTGGTGTTAATGAACTATTAGGCATCAGTACAGAAGAGGATGAACTAAAAGGCAAAACCAATATCGAAGGTATGTTGGATTTTGAAGAACTTCCCATCCCTGATAGTGTACCCACAAGTGAAGAATTCGACGAAGTGACCGATATGATGAAAACGATGTTAATGGAAGTTGACGATGTTGATGCCGTTGAAAAGAATGGTGATCTCGTTGTTACTTACAATATTACTGTCGCTGATATCGTTGATGTCATCGTCGCTGCCACCACTTATTTTGAAAGTGATTTAACCGCAAGTGAAATCGAAGAGTTCCGCCAAGAAGGCATGGATGTTCTTGGTGAAGCATTGACGATTAATACCGCAAAGATTGTTGTTGGTATTTCAAAGCTTGGTTATCTCAATCAATTAGACATCGACGTTGATATGGAAATTGATTCCGGAGAATATGAAATGTATGATTCAAGCATGGCTCGTGAAGTCATTAGTATCGACGCCCTTGTAGAGTTTGATATGGAAATCAATGGCAATGTCACTATCACACCACCAACAGGTTTAGATGAATACGAAGATATGAATCAAACACAAATGATGTAACGCTACGATTTCAAACAAAAAGGACCCGATGGGTCCTTTTCTTTAACTAATTTTCAAATATATTTATCGGGAAGATAAAGCATATCTTTAGTGATGAGTGGCCCATATAAGACATAATTCAACCCCAAATTTAGTTGCTTATTTAAATGAGGAATCCATTCAATATATTGAAGATAAACTCGTTTTCCTTCACATAATTTTTCATCGATCTTGTAGTAACGAGGTTTGGCTTCTATCATTGAATAGTAATTGAGAAACTTCTTCTCTTTATACCCAAGTCTTTGCTCTTTCATTTCTTCAATTCTAGCAATGATTTTCGTGAAAAAGTCCTCATCTATCATCAGCGAATGGTTGGGACAAAATAGGGCAAAAGTACGATGGTTTTTATTTTTACCGTCACTTAAATGAATCCGATATGTGTAGCACGCACCAACATATCCTTCAGATATCAAACGCTTACGTTGATAGTAACCAAGGGTTAAAAAATCATTAAAACGCGTCGTGATTTTGTCGCGATTTAGTATATAGGCTAAGTCCTTTTTATTAAACATCATCCGTTGATAACCGAAGTTATCACTTGTCTTTTTTAGTTGTGCGAGTGTAATCATACTCCTATTATACAAAAGTAAGCGCTTTAAAGTGAAAAATATTGCTATATCATGATATAATTTACAAGAAAAAGGAGATTAACTATGATTACAAAAAAAGTTGCTGTTCAAGTTTTAAATGCAGCCCTAGCAACTGGTGGTGATTTTGCGGAAATCTTTCTTGAAGAAACATATAGTAACAATCTAGAAGTCGACTCAGGAAAAACACAACCCCCAAGTTCTGCCATTAGTTATGGTGCTGGTGTTCGAATCTTGAAAAAATTACAAAGTGTCTATGGTTACACAAACGATCTTTCCCTGAAAGGTTTAGTTAAGCTTGCAACCCAATTATCTGCCTCATTCTCGGGCGAACAAACTGTGTTTGTTGATACAATTTCGAAAGTTAAAATCAAAAACAAGCATAAGATTAAGAAAGCCTTAGGTAGTGTTGAAACGACAGGGAAAATTGCCCTTCTTAAAAAGGGAGATGCGGTGATGCGTGAATTCGACCAACGGATTGTTCGTACGATTGCAGTCATGATTATGAACAACCGTAACATTGAAATATTCAACAGTGATGGTCAACACTTCCAAGACAGCCAAGAACGTGTTCGCTTTGTCTTACAAGCAATCGCAATGCAACCTGGTGCGTTTGAAACTGGCTTCACAGGCCCAGGCGCACATGCTGGTTTTGACTTTGTGGAAGGGTTAGATATTGAACAAGAAGCACGTGATGTTGCCGATTTAGCTATTCGTAAACTGAGCGCCAAAGACTGCCCAAGCGGGGTGATGCCCGTTGTCATTGGTAATGGTTTTGGTGGCGTTATTTTCCATGAAGCGTGTGGACATCCACTGGAAGCAAGTGCAGTTAGTAAAGGTTTATCCCCTTTTGCCGGAAAAATCGGTCAAAAAGTTGCCCATGAAGCCGTTACAGCAATTGATGATGGCACGATTCCAAACGCATGGGGTTCCAATAATGTTGACGATGAAGGTGTCGCCACACAACGCAATGTCCTTATCAAGGATGGCATCCTCCAAAATTATCTTATCGACCGCTTCAATGGTCGGCGCATGAACGCTGAATCAACCGGGGCTGGTCGTCGTCAATCATATAAATTTGAAACAACAAGCCGGATGTCCAACACTTATATCGATGCAGGACCACACAGTCCTGAAGAAGTGATTGCATCTGTGAAACTAGGACTATATGCAAAAAAATTGGGCGGTGGTAGTGTTAATCCCACGACTGGTGATTTTAACTTTGCCGCTGATGAAGCTTATATCATTCGTGATGGCAAAATTTGTGAACTCGTCAAGGGCGCAACCCTCATTGGTAATGGTGCAGAAATCCTCACCAAAATCGATATGGTCGCTAATGACTTAGAGCGCGCACAAGGAATGTGTGGTGCGGCGAGCGGTTCTATTCCTGTTGATGTCGGCCAACCAACATTAAGAGTGAGCGCCATCACTGTCGGTGGTCAAGGAGGTAAACTACAATGAGAACTAAGAAATTTTTCGAACTCGCCCAAACTCTAGGTTTAGAATCTTGCGAACTTGTCATTAAAAAAAGCACAAGTATCGACATGAATGTCTACCAATCTGAGGTTGAAAATTATAGCATTGCCGATTCAAGAATTATTTACGCCCGTGGTATATTCAATGGGAAAATGGGCTTTGCGATGAGTGAAAAGGATGGGCCAAAAACACCTGAGTATTTAGTCAATCAAATTAAAATCAGTGCGGGTAACAGCGAATCTGATGACATTGCCATTATTTTTGAAGGCAGTGAAAAATATAAGAAACGCAATATGTTCAACAAAAAAATTACCGAAATGAGCGAAGAAGCAAAACTTGAAAACCTTTTCATCATTGAAAAGAAACTTAAAGCTTTTGATCCTCGGGTTACTGATGTTGATGCCGCTAGCTACTCAGAAAGCCAAAACCAACTTGAACTTTATAATTCGTTTGGTCTTAAACTCAAAGAAAAAGATAACTTCTTCTATTATTACGCCTCTGTGGTTGTCAAAGATGGTGAGGAAGTTAAAACGGGTTACAAGGTGGCGCTATTCAACGATCCTGACAAGGTTGATCTTGATGCTTTTGTCAATGAAGTCGGACAAAACGCCCTCTCTAAACTTGGAGGTAAACCCTGTCCAAGTGGTAAATATCCAACACTTATCAATCCAAGAGTGACCGCTTCTTTACTAGCCGCCTTTTTAGGCAGTGCAAACGCTGAAAGAGTGCAAAAGAGATCTTCACTTTTTATCGATAAACTTGGTGAAAAAGTGGCAAGTAAAAAAGTTACAGTCCTTGACGCCCCCTTAACTAAAAACGTTTTCTATTCATATTTTGATGGTGAAGGTGTTGCTAAATTTAACAAACCCGTCATCGAAAAAGGTGTCTTAAAGACCTTCTTCCACAATTTGAGTACTGCCGCTAAACAGGGTGTTGAACCAACCGCTAATGGCGCAAACAGTGGTGGAAAAATTGGTATTAGTATAAGCAATATTGTTCTCAAACCAGGAAGAAAATCAAAAGAAGACATTATGAGCACGATTACTGAAGGATTTTATCTCACTGAGGTTCAAGGCCTTCATTCAGGATTAAATCCAACGAGTGGTGATTTTTCCTTACAAGCGAGTGGTTTTATGATTCGCGATGGCAAGCTTGCTGAACCAGTCAACTTAGTCACGATCGCGGGCAACTTGCAAAAACTCTTCCTTGATGTCAAAGCCGTTGCCAATGAGAATGAGCTACAGCTCTCTTCATACACAACATCAAGTATTCTTGTGAAAAAGTTAGCGGTATCCGGAACATAGACCACTAAGAACAACTCAATAATAAGACTATGACAATTGCCATAGTCTTTTTTATATATGAAAAACCCTACTTTTCAGCAGGGTTTAATTTTAGGTCAACAACCGCTTATTTTTTAATATAGAGAA
>CAYWQC010000052.1:0-7678 GCA_964460405.1 uncultured Staphylococcaceae bacterium
TTCATTACGAGTACACGATTATGGTTGGCAAAAATGAAGTCGTAGCCCAAGACACAAAAGATCGCAAAGTCGATCAAGAAGTCGGCGTTTTTATTGAGCCGGAAAACATCCATATTATGAAATCAAACATTGTCGCTAATGTGTATAAAGATGCATGGATTAACAAGAAAAATCAAGTTGTGATTGGTAACAATACCTTTAACTGTGATGTGAGCCAACTACTCGAAGGATCTCGCCTTGATGATGAGGGTTATCTTGTCGGCCCTGATGATAAGAAGTATGACCTTTATGACGTTGATGTCATTGCGACAATCGAATTAAAGGATATTGAAATAAGTGATGACTTAGAAGCGGGTGACATCCAAGGTGATGTGCTCTCGATTATTTATATGGGTGACCACTATCAAGTGGTGGTGCGCAGTGATGATGAAGAAGACTTTGTCATTAATTCCGAGTATTTATGGAATGAAGACGACCGTGTGTCCTTAACCATCCCTCCTTCAAAAATAGCGTTAAAACTCAAAGGAGAGTTGATTGCACATGAAAATTAGGTCAACACGCCGCTATTTATCGATTCCTTATATCGTCTTTATGGTGGTGTTTGTGCTCCTACCTTTACTCCTCATTGGTATTTATGCGTTTTCTGATCGATCAATGATGCCTTCTCTTCAACCTGCGATGAATTTTTTTGGTTCATCGAGTCGCTTTCAAGTCTTATTTGTTTCCTTTGTATTTGGCCTTCTTAACACGGTCATTTCTCTTTTAATTGCCTACCCACTTGCCTACTTTCTTGCCGACCGTAAAGTCAATAAAAACACAATTCTTGTCATGCTATTTGTCATGCCAATGTGGATTAACTTTGTATTAAGAACATGGGCCCTACGCGATGTCTTAAACTTCATGGGCATTGGTGGGGGTGATTATCCCGAAATGGCGACGCTTATTGGTCTTGTGTATAACTATCTCCCCTTTACGATCATGCCTCTATATACGACGATGCTTCGTCTTGACAAGAGTCAAATTGAGGCAAGTCAAGATTTAGGTGCAGGACCGGTGCGGACGTTTCGTAAAATTATTTTACCGATGACGATGCCTGGCATTGTCAGTGCGGCGACGATGGTGTTTATGCCGACGATGACCAGTTATGTCATTAGTGATATTCTTGGTGAAGGTAAAGTCACCCTATTTGGTAAATATATTGAAATCTACTTTACGCAAAACCAATGGCATGATGGCTCATTTCTTGCCCTGATTATGCTTGTGCTTATATTTGCAAGTGTCCTCGTTAGTCGTGGTTTTAGTCATCAAAAAAACAAGGAGGAAAAAAGTGCATGGTAAAAAAACTTGTTGGTAATATTTATATATACTTTATTCTCTTCCTCATGTATTTACCCATCCTCTTCCTCATGGTGTTTTCGTTTACTGACGCCCCGATTACAGGTATGTGGAACGGCTTTACGCTTTCACTATATCGCGATGTCTTTCTTCATCCTAAAATTATGCCAGCGCTTCTTAATACTCTTCTCATTGCCGGGGTATCCGCGCTAGTGGCGACGCTACTTGGGACCTTAGGTGCGATTGGTGTGTTTTATATGCGTAAACGCCCTAAGCAAGCATTTGAAACAATCAATGAAATTCCTGTGGTCAACGCTGATGTTGTCATTGCCATCTCTTTGGCGCTTCTCTTTAAAATCACCGTAGATAGTTTTGCTAATATTGGCATTAACCTTTCTAGTAATAACTTCTTTACGCTACTTATTGGTCACGTGGTCCTCTCTATTAGCTTTGTTTATCTCAACGTTAGACCGAAATTACTACAGATGGATCCTAATGACTATGAAGCTGCTCTTGATCTGGGTGCTCGACCTATGGCGGCCCTCATCAAAGTTGTTATCCCTGCGATTATTCCTGGCATTATCTCAGGATTTCTTCTCGCCTTTACACTATCTCTTGATGACTTTATTATCACCTCATTCTTACGTGATAAGTCATTTGACACGCTCTCGACTTATGTCCAGGGTGTCATCGTTAAATCAACCATCCCCGCCGAATTACGGGCGTTAACAAGTTATATCTTCCTAGTGACCTCGATGATTGTCATCATCAATGGTCGTAAAAAGAAGTCAAAAGCAAGTCAGCGCGCGAATAAACGGGCGATGTTAAGAAAAGGAGCAAGATAAAAATGACATATCTTAATAAATTTTTAGTGGGCGCAGTTGTTGCCCTCACAGGTCTATTGACGATTAGTGTCACCAATGACACAGCTAAGACAATACTGCGGGCGGATGCGTCTGACACCACCCTCCGTATTTACAACTGGGAAGACTATATTTATGAACCAGAAAGTGAAGAAGATGAACCTTCAATCATCGATCAGTTCATTGCCTATTACGAAGATAAGACAGGTATCACAATTGATGTGCAATATGATACCTTTTCCACGAACGAGGAAATGTATAACACGATTAGCCTCAGTGGCACGCAATATGACTTACTCGTACCTAGTGAATATATGATTCAACGACTCATTCGTGAAGAAAGAATCATGACGATGGACTACGCACAAATCCCTAATTACACCACCTATGCCTCGCAATACTTACAAACATTATTCGCTGACAATGGCTGGGATGATTATGCAGCAGGCTATATGTGGGGAACACTTGGCCTTGTTTATAACACCGAAGTTGCTGACGCTGAAGATATGAATAGTTGGTCGGTGCTTTGGGATGAAAAATATCACAAAGAAATCTCGATTAAAGACAGTATGCGTGAAGGCTATTTAATTGGGCTGATGAACGTTTATCATGATGAATTACTCGCTCTTAAAGCTGAGCATGATGATGGTTTACTGACTGATGAGGCCTATAACCTTGCCCTGAGTGATTTGCTCAATGATACGAGTGATGAAACACTTGCCCTCGTCGCCGAAGCTTTAAAGTCACTTAAGGCCAATATTTATGGCACCGAAGTTGACCAAGGCAAGAATGACATTGTGCGTGGAACAATTTCAATTAATACGGCCTGGAGTGGCGATGCCGTTTATGCGATTTATGAAGCCGCAGAAGCAGGCAGTGATGTCCTTCGCTATGCTGTGCCAGAAGAAGGTAGTAACATTTGGTATGATGCCTTTGTGATGCCAAATGGAGCGAATAGCGAACTCGCTTATGAATTTATTAACTTTGTTTCCAACCCTGAAATTGCCACCCTTAACCTTGACTATATTGGTTACACCTCCTTTATTGCCGGGGATAGCATTCTTGACTATGTGCTTGACTATGAAGAAGTTGTCAGTGGTGATACAACAGGTAAAGTTGAAGTGGATTTAACCTATTTCTTTGCCGACACACTTGAAGAACACGACATTGCCGATGCAACATTTTATATTGAACCAGACTATGTCGGCGGGCAATTGACAACACAATATCCAAGTGAAGCAGAAATCACCCGTAGTGTTGTCTTCCGCGATTTTGGTGAGGCTAACGAAAAAGTCATTGATATGTGGGCGGAATTCAAGGCCACGGAAGGACAAGTGTGGATGTATGTTGTTGCTGGTGCTGCCCTTGTCATCCTCATTGGAGTTGGCGTATACTTCTTTATGAACAAAAATAAATCATCAAGAAGAAAACGGCATGGTAGAAAATAAACAATTATCATATTCAGTAGCGATTATCGGCGGTGGCGTCAGTAGCGTCGCCGCCGCTTTAACTTTGCCTTCAAGCTTTAAAGTCGATATTTATGAACGTGAAGCTAGAGCCTTAAAAAAACTATTAAAAACCGGCAATGGTAAGGCCAATATTTATCATGAATATATTCGCGAAGATTCGTATAATCATCGCGAATTTATTGCTCGTCACCCCCATATGCTTGACGTGGTCAAAGATTTTTATGAGCGTCATGGGCTTTTGACATTTAGTGATGAGGTGGGACGGGCATATCCTTATAGCCGTAGTGCGAGAAGTATGGCTCATTTTCTTCTTGATCAACTTGGCAATCATGTTCATCTTTATCTTAATACTGAGGTTAAACATGTCGTCTTCGAAGGGGGACACTATGTTGTTGATGGTAAGGCTTATGACGCCCTCATCATCGCAACAGGAAGTAGTGCTTATGAAGTAAAATACAGTAATGATAATGACAATGGGCCATTACTCAAACAACTTGGTTTAAACATGGCCCCCTTTCACCCCACAAGTGGGCCTTTATTGATTGAAGACAATCTTCGCGCGATTGAAAACGAAAAGGTCAAAGCAATCCTCACCCTACAAACGCCATCGCGGATCGTCACCCAAGAAAGCGGGGAAATCTTATTTAAAAAAGATGCCCTCAGTGGCATCGCAAGTTTTATTGCGAGTTCGCGTATGACTTGGGATCAAGTATCGCATCCGGGTGCATCTTATCAGGTGACACTCAATCTCATTGCCGGGGATGAAGATAAGGTTTTGGCCCTATTAAAAAGGCGGACTATTCATAAGGACGTGTATCGCGGCATTGTCAGTGATGCGCTTGCAAGGTTTCTCTTTTCACGTTTAAAGAAAAATCCGACACGAGATGATGTTATGCATCTTTTAACGCATCTAACCTTTGATATTTCCCGTGAGGAAGCTCTCAGTGCTGATAAGGGTCAACTCATGAATGGAGGCATATCGTTAAGTGAAATAAACCCTCATACATTCGAAGCAAAGCGATTAAGCAATCTCTATTTAAGTGGCGAAGTACTTGATATTGATGGTGTCAGTGGTGGTTATAATTTAATGTTTGCCCTCTATTCTGGTGTTCAAGTCGCTAAGTCGATCATTGACAAAAGATGTCAACTTTTATAATACTTTTTTGTTATTTTCTCTGAGCTAACATAGTGTCAAAATTGACACTTTTTTTGTGGCATTTCACCATGTTTAGAAGATAATTAGTAGTTATAAAGTACATATTAAAAATGATCGACTTTTTTCAGCTTGCGAGTTGACATTTGTTATCAACCAAAGGCTAAAATTATGTGCTTAAATAAGAGTACACAACTTGTGAACATGTCGACAATCAATAAAGTGTCTTTTTCAGGACAAGGTAAAAGAGGAGAACTACAAATGGTCAAACAAATTAGAAAACGCGATGGTCGTTTACAAAAATTCAACGCCACAAAAATTGCTAATGCAATCAATCTTGCTTATGGAGGCAATAAGGATGTTGACGCTCTTCTTTTTGCTGCGGATATTACCCAACTACTAAACCAACGGGACGAGGACATTATCGATATTGAAGTCGTCCAGGATGAAGTTGAAAAATACTTAATGGAAAAAGACAAGGACACCGCTAAACGTTATATTCTTTATCGTAAAGATCGTGAGAGAATGCGTAATACAAAAGCGACGATGTTTAACTATAAAAAAACCGTTGAAGAATATCTTCATGTTTCCGATTGGCGTGTCAAAGAAAACTCCACCGTTAACTTCTCACTTGGAGGACTCGTTTTAAATAACAGCGGGGCGATGACCGCGAATTATTGGCTGAGTGAAGTGTATGATCAACAAGCGGCTGAAGCCCATCGCAGTGCGGCCATTCACATTCATGACTTATCGATGCTGAGTGCTTATTGTGCGGGATGGGACTTAGAAAAGGTTATTCGTGAAGGTGTTGGTGGGGTCGAGGGTAAGATTACTTCACTGCCGCCAAAACATCTCCACACCCTTTGTAACCAACTCGTTAATTTTCTTGGAATTATGCAAAACGAATGGGCAGGCGCCCAGGCTTTCTCCTCGTTTGACACCTACTTAGCCCCATTTATTAAGGCTGATCATCTTTCTTATAAAGACACGAAACAAGCGATTCAATCATTTATCTTTGGTGTGAATACACCGAGCCGCTGGGGAGGACAAGCACCGTTTTCTAATATTACCCTTGACTGGTTAGTCCCGAGTGACCTTGCCGAAAAGCCGGCAATCGTTGGTGGTAAGGAAATGGATTTTAAATACAAAGACTGTCAAGCAGAGATGGATATGGTCAACCGGGCTTTCCTTGAGGTTATGCTTGAAGGCGACGCCAATGGACGGGGATTCCAATACCCGATTCCTACCTATTCAATTACCCGCGATTTTGACTGGAGTGATCACGAAAACAATCGTCTCCTCTTTGAAATGACTGCGAAGTACGGCACCCCATACTTTAGTAACTATATTAATAGTGATATGGAACCAAGTGATGTTCGTTCGATGTGCTGCCGTCTCCGCCTTGATTTACGCGAACTTCGTAAAAAGAGTGGTGGTTACTTTGGCAGTGGTTCCAACACCGGAAGTGTCGGTGTGGTCACCCTTAACCTGCCTCGCATTGCCTATCTTTCAGAAGACGAAGATGCCTTCTATGCTCGTCTTGATGAGTTGATGGACATTGCCGCTCAATCTCTTAAAACTAAACGTGATCTTGTGTCGAAGTTGCTCGAAGACGGGCTTTATCCTTATACAAAACGTTACTTAGGCAACTTTGATAATCATTTTTCGACCATTGGTCTTGTTGGCATGAATGAAGCGTGTCTAAATGCCAAGTGGTTGAGAAAAAATCTCACCGATAAAGAGGCTGTCGACTTTGCCGAGCATGTTCTTAATCATATGCGTGAACGTCTCAGTGATTACCAAGAAAAATATGGCAATCTTTATAACCTTGAAGCCACTCCTGCTGAATCAACTGCTTATCGTCTCGCTAAACATGATAAGGAACGTTATCCTCACATCATCACAGCGATGAGTGCAAGTGGCACCCCATATTACACGAATAGTAGTCACCTTCCTGTTGGCTATACTGAAAGTGTTTCAGAGGCTCTAGAAATTCAAGACCGCCTTCAAGTCCTCTATACAAGTGGTACTGTTTTCCATGCCTTCCTTGGTCAAAAACTTCAAGATTGGAAAATCGCCGCGAACATTGTCAGAAAAATCGCCGAAAACTACCGTCTTCCTTACTTTACAATGAGTCCGACCTATTCAATCTGCCGGGAACATGGCTATATTAGTGGCGAACATTTCTCCTGTCCAACCTGCCACGAACCAACAGAAGTGTATAGCCGTATCACTGGTTATTACCGGCCTATCCAAAACTGGAATGAGGGGAAGAAAGCTGAGTTTTCTGATCGCAAGGAGTATGTCATTGATGAAAAGGACTTTGTTGATCAAAGTCTGACCACGAAAATCATCACCGCGGTTGAAGAGGTAAAAAACGAACTCACAAACAAGAAGTTTATCCTCTTTACAACAAGAACATGTCCTAACTGTCGCTTTGCTAAACTCGCCCTTGATGAACGCGGGATTGTCTATGAGACGATTCTTGCCGAGGATGAGGTTGAACTCGCCAAACATTATCACATTCAACAAGTGCCAACCCTGATTGTTGTTGATCAGGATAAACGGGTTGAACAATATTCAAATTATGGCAATATCGCCAAGTTTATTCAAAGACAGGCCTAAAATGATGATTATAGGGTGGGAGACCACCCTTTTATGAGGAGACTTATGCCCACACACATCCGGATTGCAAGTCTAGTCAATGATAGTATTGTCGATGGCCCAGGGTTACGCTTTGTTATCTTTACCCAGGGTTGTCTTTTTGCCTGTCCTAACTGTCATAACGAGGCGACGTGGGATGTGAATGGTGGTCAACTTGTCTTGCTTGATGATATTGTCGCTAAGTGGCGGAAAAA
>CAYWQC010000053.1:0-7606 GCA_964460405.1 uncultured Staphylococcaceae bacterium
ATTGTGGACGGTAGTTGCTTAAGAAAGCTGTATGACGGCCACCTTCTTCTTTGGTTAAGACGTAGACTTGAGCGGTAAACTTGGTGTGAGGTTTCACTGAACCAGGTTTTGCTAAGACTTGACCACGTTCGACTTGGTCACGAGAGACACCACGTAAGAGGGCGCCGACGTTATCACCAGCAACGGCAGAGTCAAGTAATTTTCTGAACATTTCAAGACCAGTGACAACCGTTGTTTGGGTTGGTTTGATACCAACGATTTCAACTGTGTCGTTTAATTTGACAGTACCACGTTCGACACGACCAGTGACGACAGTACCACGACCTGAAATAGTCATGACGTCTTCAATTGGAAGTAGGAATGGTAGGTCAACTAAGCGTTCTGGGTCAGGAATGTAGCTATCAACCGCTTCCATTAATTCAAGAATGGCTTTTTGTGCTTCTGGTTTAGCGTCAAGGGCATCACGGGCACTACCACGGATGATTGGGGTATCATCACCTGGGAAACCATAACTATTTAAGAGGTCACGGACTTCCATTTCAACAATGTCGACTAATTCTGGATCGTCAACTAGGTCAACTTTGTTTAGGAAAACGACAACATATGGAACACCAACTTGACGTGCAAGTAAGATGTGTTCACGTGTTTGTGGCATCACACCATCAGTTGCAGCGACAACGAGGATGGCGCCATCCATTTGTGCAGCACCGGTAATCATGTTTTTCACATAGTCGGCGTGCCCTGGACAGTCAACGTGAGCGTAGTGGCGTTTTTCAGTTTGGTATTCAATGTGGGATGTGTTAATTGTAATACCACGAGACTTTTCTTCTGGAGCTGAGTCAATTTGATCGTACTCCATAATTGTTGCACCACCAGTAATAGCGAGTGTTTTGGTGATGGCCGCGGTTAATGTGGTTTTACCGTGGTCAACGTGACCGATAGTACCAATATTAACGTGGACTTTACTTCTATCGAATTTTGCTTTTGCCATAATATTTCCTCCTTAGTTATATTTCGTTAGCATTTAACGATTTAATCTTATAGCAAGTTTATCAATAAATCAATATTAACAAAGTTAATGCTGATTTTTGGTATGAGTCCTAGCGGGCACTCATACCATTCTTTTTGATGATTTCATCAGCAACGTAACGTGGGCATTCACCATAATGGGAGAAGCTCATTGAGTAGTTACCACGACCTTGGGTAAACCCACGGAGATCGGTAACATAACCAAACATTTCTGATAATGGGACTTCAGCGTCAATCACTTTTGCGTTGCCTCTTTGGGTTTCGCCAGTCATTTGACCCCGACGTCTGGCGATATCACCTAAGACATCACCGTAGTATTGTTCTGGGACTGTAATTTCAACCTTCATAATCGGTTCTAATAACACTGGTGAAGCTTTTTTAGCGGCATCTTTGAGCGCCATAGAAGCTGCGATTTTATAGGCGGATTCACTACTATCGACATCATGATAGCTACCATCGAAGAGGGTGGCTTTGATATCAATGACAGGGTACCCAGCAACAAGACCACGTTCAAGTGCATCTTTTAAACCTTCATTGGTTGGCTTGATGTATTCGCGGGGGACAGAGCCACCGACGATGGCATCAACGAACTCATAACCCTTTCCTGGGTTAGGTTCAAATCTGATTTTGACGTGTCCATATTGACCACGACCACCAGATTGCTTGATGTATTTACCTTCACATTCGGCACTACCGGATAAGGTTTCGCGGTAACCAACTTGTGGGGCGCCAACGTTGACAGCAACGTTGAACTCACGACGGAGACGATCAATTAAGATATCAAGATGTAATTCGCCAACACCAGCAATAATGGTTTGACCCGTTTCTTGACTAGTGTGCACCTTAAATGTTGGATCTTCTTCGGCAAGTTTGAGTAAACCTACAGTCATCTTCTCCTGATCGGCCCGTGTTTTCGGTTCGACAGCTTGTTCAATGACGGGTTCGGGGAATTCCATTCTTTCAAGAATTAACTTGTTCTTATCTTCACAGATAGTATCACCCGTAGTTGTGTTTTTAAAACCAACAACTGCGCCAATATCACCGGCTCTAAGTTCATCGACTTCTTCACGGTGGTTAGAGTGCATTAAGACAAGACGGGCAATCCGTTCTTTTCCACCCTTAGTGGAGTTATAAACATAGGACCCGGCAGTAATTTTACCTGAATAGACACGCACATAAGCAAGACGACCAATAAATGGATCGGTTGCAATTTTGAACGCGAGGGCGGCTAGTGGTTCATTTTCATCGCTGTGGCATTGAATTGGTGTACCATCCATGAGTTCACCTTTAGCAGGTGGGACATCAAGTGGGCTTGGTAAGTAATCAACAACCCCATCAAGTAAGAGTTGAACACCCTTATTTTTATAAGCGCTACCGGCAAAGACAGGGAAGAACGAGCCAGTCAAAACAGCTTTACGAATGACAGTCTTGATTTCCTCAACTGTCACTTCTTCACCCTCAAGATACTTCATCATAAATTCATCATCGAATTGGGATATTGCATCAAGCAATCTTGTCCGATAGTCGTTGACTTTATCCATAAGTTCAGCCGGAATTTCCGTCTCTGTTGGTCCGGAGGCATTATCGCCTTCATAAGTCCATGCTTTCATTTCAACGAGGTCAACAACACCGATAAAGTGTGATTCCGCACCAATAGGGAATTGCACTGCGGCTGCATTAGCAGCTAGCCGTGAGTGAAGTGTGTCCACACTCATTTCAAAGTCAGCACCAATGGCATCCATTTTGTTGACAAAGACGATACGGGGAACGTGATATTTAGTTCCTTGACGCCAAACAGTCTCTGTTTGTGGTTCAACACCACTCTTTGCATCAAGAACTGTAACAGCACCATCAAGTACCCGAAGTGAACGTTCAACTTCAACAGTGAAGTCAACGTGCCCTGGAGTATCAATGATATTGACACGATTGCCTTTCCAAAAGGCAGTGGTGGCCGCACTAGTAATGGTGATGCCGCGCTCTTGTTCTTGCGCCATCCAGTCCATTGTCGCTGCCCCTTCATGGGTTTCACCAATCTTATGAATCTTACCTGTGTAGTAAAGAATTCTTTCAGTTGTGGTTGTTTTTCCAGCGTCAATATGAGCCATGATCCCAATATTGCGCGTATGAGCTAGGTCATAATTTTTGATTTCAGTTTTTGTATCAGCCATTATTCCCTCCTCTAGTAACGATAGTGCGCGTAAGCTTTGTTAGCTTCGGCCATCTTGTGTGTATCTTCGCGTTTTTTAACTGATGCGCCAGTTCCATTAGCGGCATCAATGATTTCTCCCGCTAGTCTTTCTTCCATCGTCTTTTCGTTACGGAGACGTGAATAGTTCACTAACCATCTAAGTCCTAACGTTGTTTTCCGTTCGGGACTGACTTCGGTTGGAACTTGGTAGTTTTGGCCGCCAACACGACGAACCTTTAATTCAACTTCTGGCATAATGTTGCTAATCGCGGTAGCAAAGACGTCCATGGCTGGTTGGCCAGTTTTCGCCTCGATACGTTTGAAAGCATTGTATAAAATTGTTTGGGAAACTCCGCGTTTGCCGTCAAACATAATTTTATTGATAAGACGTGTGACTAGTTTTGAATTATAAATTGGATCTGGTAACACATCGCGTTTGGCTACATTTCCTTTACGTGGCATATAAATTCCTCCTTCCTGAATTATCGAATAATATACCTTAAAAATTAGTTTTCAGTTTTTGCTGGGCGCTTTGTTCCGTATAAGCTACGGCCTTGGCGACGTTTTTCAACACCTGCAGTATCTAATTTACCGCGGACGATATGATAACGAACACCAGGTAAATCAGGGACACGGCCACCGCGAATTAACACGGTACTATGTTCTTGGAGGTTATGACCTTCACCGCCGATATAGGCTGTGACTTCATAGCCGTTTGAAAGACGAACCCGAGCATATTTACGAAGCGCTGAGTTAGGCTTCTTTGGGGTCATGGTTCCAACACGAGTACAAACTCCACGTTTTTGCGCGGCGCTTTGATCGTTTTCATGACGCTTCAATGAGTTCCACCGTACGTTTAGCGCTGGTGATTTACTTTTGTAGGTTACTTTAACCCGTCCTTGTCTGACCAATTGATTAATTGTTGGCATATGTTTCTCCTTTCGTAACACTTATTGCACGACACGATACCGGGTGTATCAGACTTTTGACTTAAAAAATGACCGGTATAGGTCTTGCGCACGGATATGATTATAGTGATAACTATCGGTTTTGTCAACTAGCAGACGAAAAAACTTATCATTTTTTTGTAAAATGAATCGTGACACTATCTTGGTTCATATTCATCACTTCAAAAGTGTAAGGAAAATACTCACCGCGATGGAATGTATAATTCACAAACGTATCAATTCCAAAGCTGTCGCCTTTATAAAAGAGGGTGTTTTCATCGGCTTTTTCGCCATTTTTAAAGGTGTTTTCACCACTTTTTTCCAGCAATTGATAAAGTTTATACGTGGCGATTTTGCCTTGATTGCCACGACCAGTGGAATTACTGTGAGCCAGCATCTCGTAAAGATTACTATCGTCGCCGTCGAATTCATCACTATAAACATAATTGCGAACATAACCATCTCTAAGTTCATAAACCGTTCTAGCATCAACATGTGAAACTTTTAAACCTGGGCGATTCGGCAGTTTATAACTGTGGTTGAGACGACTATCAAACGTATTGAGATGTGTGGGTGTATAATATTCAAGCATTAAGTACTCATCAAGAGCGTGTCCTTGCCATTGTTGAGGAATGAGGAGAACATCACCTGACTGAGTAAAAGAACGAAGCGTTACTTCACCCTCATCTTTGAGGATAAGTGGGCGAGTCCATTCGAGTAAAAGCTTAGTCAAACCACTATGATCACCAATTGTATAATCCATCATATCGAATCCCCCAAGGGGGTTATCCTCATCATCCAAGTTGACATTATAATAATCAGGAACGCCAAACATATGTGTGACCTCATGAATAAAGGTATGGCTATCTACTTGACGATTAAAAAATGATTGCTGACTTTGGGTAAAATAATATGAACTCCAGGCGTAATTATGGGCGAAAGGACCGGAGCCAGTATGACCGTTTTTATCATCAAACGTCGCAAATGCCCAAAAAATATTTTTTTGACCTAAGTCACGACTATTATGATTAAATGGATAAGCATAGATAAGATAAACCGCATCTAAATAACCATCCTCATCTTGATCATAATCGGCGACTTTTTCAGGATTGTGTGTTGTAAAGTTACTCACTGCTTCTCTCAATAAATCGGAAGTGATGGTTTGTTTATCTAGCCCACTGTCGATAGCAGCATTAATACTACTGACAGTATACATATCTGATTGATACCAGGGAGCCACTTCACCAGTAAGGCTTAATTGACCATAACTTGATTTGTAATAAAAACTGGCCACAGATTCCCACAGTGTATTTTCCGGTTGACCAAAAAAGGCGTTTTGCAAATTGATATAAGCATTCCTACCTTCGTTACCATCAAGTTCATCAAGGTCATAATCACTAAATGAAATAGGAAGCACCAATAGTTTTTGTTCCCCCTTACTTGGTAGTGTAAGACTTCGAAAACCTTGGGTGGGATTAGACCGTGTAACATCGTAAAAATGTTTATTAAACGGTTCAGCAATCTCGACATTGTCATCCATAATTGGTACTTGAGAAAACGATTCAGTGTAATCATATGTTTCATACGACAAAGAAAAAAGGTTACAACTTGTGAGTAGTAACGTTGAGACTATGAGGACGATGCCTATGTATATCAACTGTTTCTTCATTGTAACCTTAATTATAGAGTATTTAGTTTTTAGTGCAATTAAATTGTCTTGGTAATAATGACATCAATACCCGCTTCGGTCATTGGACCAAATTCAACGGTAAAGCCAATCGCACTGCCGTCATTGAAGGTACCGGTTGTATTTTTAAGGTAATACGCCCAGTCAGTAATACTGTCGCCGGTTTCAAATAGGCTTGAGTTTGAACTGCTTGCACGATAATTATTGTAGTAAGCTCCAGATCCAGATGCATCGACGAGTTTAAGAAGATCAAAGTCTTCGTTACGACTTTCACTACCGGTGTTGCTTGCGCCAAAATAAACTGCATGTGATTCATTGGTCACATCTGCATAAACGTCACCCTCTTGTGGTGTGACTTCATATTCATAACTAAACCAGCCATTGACAATCGGACCAGCCCAGAGAGTGCTATCAACATGCCAGACGCGAACACCAGCATTATTGTGACCATTTGCATAGGAGTAATCGGTCTCATAAAGGACCAAACTATCTTGTTCGTTGAGTATATCTGGTGTGTAGTATTCAATGAGAATGTATTCATCAAAGACCGATCCATTCCAGTTTGGATTTAAAAGAATGAAGTCGCCACTTTGAGTCGCTGGTCTTAATGTAATTGTTGTGGCTTCAGTAATACCATTTGGTACGATAGGTTGACTCCAGTTTAATAGAAACTTGGAGTAGGCATTGTGGTCAATGATGTTATTCCCCATCATATCAACACCACCACTTGGGTTGGTATCGGAATCATAGTCATAATAATCAGTGAGGCCTATCATATGTCCTGTTTCATGAATAAACGTATGGGCATCAACAAGAAGTGTCTCATCTTCTGCGACAAATTGAGGTAATCCGGCATTGCCGCCTTCATACATGAATTGATAGCTTGTCCAGCCAAACACACCAGGATAAGGTTTGTTCATGTTGGAATTTGCATAAACCCATGAGACGAAAGCCCAATAAGTTTGGTTATTGTTTTGTTGAATATCCGCGCCATAAACGATCCAAAGAGCATCAAGCCAACCATCTTGGTTTAGGTCATACTCTTGTAACATTTCCGCAGGAAGTGTATCGTAAATTTTCTAGATGACTTTGGCTTCGATTTGACTACTATCGCTAATATCTCTCGTACGAATGCCAAGATCAATCCACTGTGTCACTTCACCGGTTAAGGTTAATTGGCCACGGCTACTCTTATAGTAGTAAGAGGCAACTGATTCCCAACCTGTATCACTAGCCTTGCCAAAGAAGGTTTTACCAATATCTTGGCGAACGGCCTCTGAAGCTGCTTTTCTTTGGTCAGTAAAACTAACAGGTACAACGAGTAACTTTTGGACATCGGTTAATTCTGTGCTCCACGTATTGAGAGCGTCAAAGCCGACTGGCCAAAACACATCATTGATTTGGTTCATGTATTCTGTAGGTTGAACGACCCCACTAGGAAGATTAGCAATCGGGCTGCTAAATACGGGCGCGCCATCACTGGCGTTAGATACGGGATGCGTAATTGATTTGCTCCGATCAAAAGTAGGGGCAACACTTGTAGGCGTAGTTGAGGTTTCCGATGGAGCGACACTTGTTGGCTCACTAGCTTCGCTTGTGGGAACTTCACTCACCGGTTCTGACGACTCGGTGCTCGTGACATTACCACATGATGCAAGAACGCTCACAAGACTTAAACCTAGAATTAGTAATTTATTCTTGTTCATAATATATTCCTTTCCAGAGTAATAATTTTACTATACTTGATAATAATAT
>CAYWQC010000054.1:0-7555 GCA_964460405.1 uncultured Staphylococcaceae bacterium
GAACACTACCTTGCCAAGGTAGATACGCGGGTTCGATTCCCGTCACCTGCTCCAGGTTAAAGTGAATTAGCTTCCAAATCTTCGAGAACGGTATCAAAAAAATACCTGACCAGAAAGGAAGCTATTTTTTATGCTTTGACTTTGAATATGCTACAATAATAAAGATGAAAAAGTACAAGAAAACCTTAATGGTGTTCATACCAATGATTAGCCTCATCGTCGCTTGTGGTGAACTCCCCACACTCAGCGAAGGCCCTCGTGAAGATGAGGATATTTTTGTTGCCTTTAATCACGAAAATTTCATTAAGTATGTTGTTCAATCCAATCATAAAAACGAACAATTAGGGCAGTATTTTACAACTGCAACTATCTCGCCGATAGATTTATCATTTAAAACTAAAACAAAACAATTGCTCTTTACAACCGAGCATAGCTCCTATTATTTCGATCGTGTTGATGATAGTTATGATATTTATTATAAGGATAAACTCATTGCCAATGAGACCTATATTGGTAATTCATTTTATGGTCGATATAATCGGATTGATATCATCGAAGGTATCCCTACGATCGATGATATTTTCTCATATTACAATGTGTTTGATATCACTAGTCTAAGTGGAGATGATTTCACGTACAATCTCAATCTTAACGGATGGTACTATCTAAATACGGAAGCTTATTCTAAGATTATCACCAACTTCTTTGCACTTGATAACACGCATACACTGGAAAAATTTAATGTCCAAGTAAGTGAAAATCACCTTCGTAGTATCCAATATGAAATCAACAGTCCTGATGGGACTATCAGTAATGAGTTATTTTATACATACCCTCTTGATTACTTACAAGACGATCAATTCTCACTAATTAATGCCTTAGAAGTCACCAAAGTTGAGCGCCCACTTGATATCACTATCACTAGTGATGATATCAGTTCTGAGCCCACTAGTGAGGAAGAGCCCATGACAAGTGATGGTTCAGATATCACAAGTGAATCACCTAGCAGTGATGAGCCATTGACAAGTGACGAACCCAATAGCGAGGAATCAAATGGTGAACAAGAAATTGAATACGTGGACAAGGTCAGTTTTGCTATCTATGATGATGCAAAAATCTTTGGCACAAATCGTTATACAATCGAATCTATTCAGTTATTTGAAAACTATGATTATGAGACAACGCTCTTGCAGACACCCTTAAAGGAAATTGAGCGTGGCGATAATGAAAACGTTACTACCCGATCATTAACACTTGATCGGCGTCTAACAAGAGGCAATCGTTATTTATTAAGAATTAATCTTGGAAGTTCACCAAACGGCACAAGCAGCGATTATTACGATTATGCTTGGATCTACTAAAAAGGCAATCAAACCTATTCGTTGATTGCCTTTTTTATTGGTCCACATCTTCTTTTTGTTCGCTTATATCCTTATTTTCTTCATTCGTTTTTTTAAGATTTTGTTGGAAGATGACTTTTTGCATTTCAAGTATTTTTTTGATTTCACTTAGTCGTTGTTTTTCTTGATGAGGAAGCTGTGGATTATTAATATTAGCATTAATATCATCGATTGATTCCTGGTAAATAGACAGTGCATGCTGCTCCATAAACATACCAAATAGCACAAGATTCACTGTCAATAAATGCGGTAGTGATAGCGCAAGCACGATGACATAAATAGAGGCTGAAGCCACAAAAATAAGCACATGATTAAAGTGATCGCCTAAGAGGATATAAAAAGGGATTGCCGTGGCAAAATACGCGAGTGAAGCTAGTATAAATACAATCATAACGCTGGGAAAATAGTAGCGGCGCATTGTGGTTCGACTAAATGTGCCATTATAATACTTTGCCTTGAGCATATCGACCTTAAGGCGTGTCTTAGTGAAAAGATTAACATGAAGGTAAACAAAAAAGAATCGTTTAATTAACATGTAAGAAAATGAAAGTACAAAAGTGAAAATCATCACGAGTTCAGCGATGAATAAATATGGCTGTAAAAGAGCAGTGTTTGTGTTGAAGTACTCAAGTAAAGCATCCATACTAGCACCATTTTGAACAAGAATAGCAAATTCATCGATGATAGAAAGCATCACTGGGTCAAAGTTATTCATATATATAACAACACTTGTCGCCGCGAAATAATAAGCAAGCATTGAAAAAAGTGCTGCAAACAAGAACGTTCTCAAAGGAATCATAATTCTCATTGAATCTAGACGGTAAAACTGTTTAACAAGACGAAAAAAATACTTTTGCTTTTGTTCAAGTGGTTGTTTAGAGGGAGCGACAAAATAACTTGCAATCGCCATCAAAAATGGGGAAACAACCGCATAAAGCAAAATGACGATGATTCCAGAAATAAAATAATCAAAAACAAGACTCAGTAACAAAATAAAAGTTGTAAGGACGATGGCTAAATAAATATAGGGGTCTTTACTTGCTTTTAAAGTCTCTTTGACCTCTTTCATAAAGGATTTAAGACTTGAAATATGCATTACTTACTTTTCTTCCTTTGGTTGAGTCGATCAATATCTTGGACGATATCATGAAGTTCTTGCGGGTTGAGCAATCGAACTTCCCGTGACTCAATGGCATCAATAAGGCGGTAAAAGTCACAGCGGTTAATAATAAAAGTTGAATCATCATTGTTTAACTTTGTTAAATCACATTCATCATTGACAACGACGATATTAACGAGCATACCCGGTTCAATTCCAGTTGCTAATGCAAGTTTTTCAAGACGGTAGTGGTTAGTGTAGAGAGGATTGTCTATCTCGCGACCCTTACGGTTTTTTCTTTCAATAAGGGTAAGCTTAGGCTCATGAATCTCACCACGTAATTCACCATTAAAATAGGCATCACTAATGACATATATATACTTGTTCCCAAAGAGGATGTGATCATATGTAATGTACTGACTGCTGTCGATTTTTAACTTTAAGATATTAATCAAATAGAAGTCTTTATAAAGGGCCACTTTATTAATGACACGAAAATAAGCATTAGGGAGATTGTGACGCAGTTGATAGCGGGCAATTAATTTCCAAATCAATATTAAAATCGCGATGGCCACTAAAAGCGCAACAGCAGCAATTAATAGTTTTTGATAAATATTTATGAGGTACATGTAACCTTCCTAATCTAAATTATTCAGCAATTTCTAAGGCGAGATTAATCATATTAACAAGGCCGTTTTGTCGTTCTTCAACGGTGGCCTTATGAGAGAAATCAATAAAGCTATCCGTGACTGAAAGTAGACATAACGCTTTCTTGCCAAGGCGAGCCGCTGTCGTGTAGAGTCCATAGCTTTCCATCTCAACACCCATCACACCTAGTTTAGCCCATTTTTTCCACATATCCTTGTCCTCATCGTAAAAAACATCAGCGGAAAAGATATTACCAACATGGGCGGGTAACCCCTTATTTTTCAGTGCATGATACGCTTTGTCGGCAAGTTCAAAATCAGCAATGGCGGAATAGGTACCATTGAGTTCAAATTGCCCGGCCCAATTTGAATCTGTACAGGCACCTGCACATACAAGAACATCAAACAATTTGATATGCGGTTGATAGGTTCCACAAGTGCCAACCCTAATAATAGTTTCAACCCCATAATGGGTATATAGTTCGTGTGAGTAAATACCAACGCTAGGAATGCCCATGCCACTAGCCATCACAGAAATACGTTTACCATCTTTGGTATAACCTGTATAACCTAAAATATTGCGGACATCCGTAACAAGTTCAGCGTCAACTAAGAAATTTTTAGCAATCCATTCTGCTCGTTTTGGATCTCCTGGCATTAGTACGGTTTTTGCAAAGGCGCCATCCTTAGCATTAATATGTGGTGTTCCCATAAAATAGTCTCCTTTTTTCTCTATTAATTCATGTGTATTATAACATAATTAGGCGAAGGTTTTACGTGTCTTCGTCGATTTTGTCGGCATCTGATAAAAGCTGATTTGACTTTTATCTTTGCTTGATATGTCGGGACGATAATAGGCTTCTTCGTCCTTGGCACTGCCAAATATTTTTGATAGTCTCGCATCAACTACGAGTGTGCCCGCTAGGAGGTCATGCAGTGCCCGTGAACCACGTGTAACGGTAACAGAGGCACTAGCCAAAAACAGTGGTATTCCGTAAAGTCTAATTGATGCGCCGAGTTCAATAATAGCAAGTACAAGATAGCGAATCAACACTTTTTGCCAACTAACTTCATACCCATCCTTATTCGTAAGAGCAATGCCAAATACATATTTACCGATGGATTGTCCGTGCTTTAGAATGAGTGGCATGACTAGTAGTGGCATGAGTGCCCCTAAAGCTATGGCAGCACCACCGCCATAAAATAATACGTTTGTGTGTGGTTTCCGTGCATATAGAAAGGCCTCAGAACTTTCTAAATCTTTTATCGCCCAATTATATAGACGAATCCATTCTTCGTTCTTAGCCTCTGCGCTGACGAGGGGTTTGAAGGCAAAGCTTGTGACACTCCCCTCTTCTTCAACAAACGTAAAAAGCGTATGATCTTTGCCCTTGTTCAACACCATGACATAAAAATCAAAAGCAAGGTTTTCGTCATAATATGACGAATTTTCATATGAGTATAAAGCCGTATGATCAAAAGGGTTTTTCGCATCAAGATAAAAGTATCTCAAACTTTCTAAATAGGCCACTTCACGCTCATCAACGCTAATATCTTCATCCTTTAAAAAAGTTAATTGATAATCACTATTAGTCACATATAATTGTGAAGCCTCGCGTACTGAAAATAATTGATGACTTGCTTCAACTCCTGCGGGTGTTCGGTAAAATATGGCATCAATACTCATATAAGCAAGAATGCCGATAATGATTGTAACAAGAAAATCGACGACGAAAGCTCCTAATCTTTTATGAAAAGGAGCGGGGACTAAATTAGGATGTTTGCGGATGATAGACGCCATTTATAAACGCTCCACAAGAACGATGCGGAAGCGTTCTAAAGTCACTTCATTGGTCAATGTTTGACCAGTCAGTTCCCCTTTACTATCATAAATCACCCGTGCTTGAACACCGGAAGATGACCATCTAAAGGTTTCAGTAAGGGCATCACTTTCTCCAAGACGACCCGTATAGAATGAATAGATTGCACCACTGTCTTGATAGCCACTTGTAAAATATTTATTTTCACTCGCAATGGATGACCAACCAAGGGCAGGTATCATATCTTGCCAATAGCGGAAATTTGCACCAACATCAACACTGTTGTTCATTCTTAAGAAGGCGCCTTCAGCACTTAATCGAAGAGAAATAAGTTCTTTATAGGCATTAAAGTAATCAAACCAACGCACTTTATCATCCCACTTATAGCTATTCGTATCATAACCAATATTATAAGAATTACCACTATATAATTGACCATTCAGTTCGGCACTCTCATAAAGATGGGTCAACAAGAATTCAGCGCCGGCTTCACTCTCACCATCAAAAGGCTTGGTTCGACCTATTTCATCCCCACCTTGGAAGAAGGGTATGCCTTGTGAGGTCAGAATGATGCCATTTGCCGCCGTTGCGGCGCGCATTGCCATTTCTTCATTACCACCAAAACTAAAGAGCATTTGATCAAAAAGACTAAAATTATCATGACTGCCAGCATAGTTGACAGCTTTGCTTGGATTATTATTAAATTTACTATCAAAATTGCCATTATCATCATAATAACTTCCATGAATGCCGGCAAGAAGGCCTTTAACCTTATTAATGTAAGGTTGATTTTGATTATCGCCTTCACCTTTATTAATCCAACCCCAATAATCGCCTGGTCCCCAGTCTTCGTGTGCACGTATGCGATTACCACCCTTGAGGCCATTACGACCTTGATCATTAAAGGCCGCAATTCTTGTATTGGCAAGACTTCCACGGTTCACTTTATATCCACCTGAATAGCCGCCAGCAGCATTCCATGGTTCACCCCAAATGACAATGTCATCAAAACCATGGGCGCTTAGAGTTTGTTCGATTTGAATCAGTGTCTCATCGGCAATCAACTCCATAAGATCAAAGCGAAAACCTTTAATATTGTATTCTTGCGCCCAAAAAAGTACTGAATCAGCAATAAACTTAGCCGCCATCTTATTTTCACTAGCGAAGACATTTCCAACACCAGAGTCGTTATTAAGACTCCAATCGGAATTATAACGGAAATAATAGCCAGGCATAATCTTATTAAAATTAGAGGCAGACGCACTCGCGACATGGTTATAAACAACATCCATGATGACACGGATGTCATGATTAGCATACGTTTCTACCACTTGTTTAAATTCCTGAACTCTAACCTCACCACGATACGGACTAGAGGCATAAGACCCTTCAAGGGCATTAAAGTTAAGTGGATTATAGCCCCAGTTATGTGCGGGGATAATTTCATTAATCAGCGGATTATCTTGATCATCGAGAACGGGTTGACCTTGCTCATCAACAACAGCTTGTTCACGGATGATTTCATGGTTACTTTGATCATAAAATGGCATAATTTGTACAGCATTAACACCTAATTCTTTTAAATGGTCAAAACCAGTTGTTACTGTAGCGGTGCCTTCAGTATAAGTCGTGCCTTCTTCGATTAATCCAAGATATTTACCACGTTTCTCATCAGAACCATTCCAAGTCTCATCCCAAGTCAGATCGGCGACATGCATTTCATAAACAACAAGATCGGTCGGACTCTCAATGGGGGTGAGGGCATTGATACTATCATCAAAACTGCTTGTTTCATATTGATCAAAGTCAAAAACTTGACCTCGTAAACCATTCACACCAACACTTTTAGCATAGGGGTCAACAACCTCGCTTACCCCATTAGAGTTAGTGATACGATACGTATAAAATTTAAGATTTAAATCACCTTCAACGGTAACTGACCACACACCTTTATCGCCTAAGACCATATCATGACGTTGGTTGGGTTGATCACTGAGAATTGAGCCTGTAATCGTGGAGGGCGATCCATAATTATAAATGTTGAGTCTTACAGCAGAACTCGTTGGCGCCCATAGTTTAAAGGTTGTTGATGTTGGTGTATAATTAGCCCCTAAATCATCACCAGTATACGTAAAGTTGTCACTAAAATCCTTAGATTTATAAATAGCTCTAGGTGAGACAAGTTTGATTTTTTCTTTGTTGTGAGAGGCGTATCGGGTTCTAATTTCATAACGCTTGTGGAGCTCGGCTTCTTGCGCTAATTCGAGGATATCGGTTGCGCCCGTCGATGTGTAAGTTTTAACTTCAACATCATCGATATAAAGAGAATAAATCGTTGGTTGTGCTGTTGATACAACTTGTATATGCTCAAAGTCAACAAAATCAGCACTAATAATGCGGTCACCGAGGGCATCGGCTGCGCGACTGTAATATTCAAGGACGTTGCCATCGCCAATAATCAAGTAGACGGTTAACACGTCATCAACTTGACCGAAATCACTGTAACGGATAAAACCGTCACTCGTTTGAAAAGAGCAGCTGTTTTTGGCGCGAATAATAATACCTAGTCCATGAACGGAGCTAAAGTTA
>CAYWQC010000055.1:0-7517 GCA_964460405.1 uncultured Staphylococcaceae bacterium
TTCACAAATTTTTTTACCGTTAAGTTGTTTAATCAACTCTTCCTCTTTTAATATACCAATATTTTTATGCATTATCAGTTTCCTCCTAATTACAAATAGAATCAATCAACCTTAAAAATGGACAAAATTATAGATAATGACTCGAATACTTAACCATCTATTTTTTTATTCTTCTAAGATTATGCTAAAATATTTTTATGAGGTAACGCATATGGATAAGTACAAAACTATCGTCGTTGTTAAATATACAAGGCGCGGGATGGCTAGGGCAATCAATCGCACCATGAGTAAGATGATCTACCGTGGTTTTGAGTTTGTGCAAATGACTGGGAACCCACTAGAAGCAGTTGCATTAATGTTCAAAGTGAGTGGTCAAGAAAAGCCGGAATTATCCCGTAAGGAGATGAAAGCTTTAATTAAAGCTGACAAGGAAAAGGCAAGACTTTTAAAAGAACAATTTAAAGCCGAAGAAGAAGCCAACAAAAAAATACGCAAGGAAGACAAGGAAAAAGCTAAGTTGTTGAAGAAAGAAAAAGCTGAAGAGTTAAAACAATTAAAAGCACAAAAGGCTGAGGATAGAATGAAAGCCGAACAGATAAAAGTCGAAAAAAAACAAGAAGAAGCACTAGAAAAAGAGAAAAAAGCAAAAGAGAAGTTTGCAAAGAAAGAGGCTGAAAAAGCTCAAAAACTTAAGAAAATCCAACAAGAAGATTCTGAAACAAAATAATATATTTTCTAAGTGAAAAGTAATAGAACTAATTTAACAAAATATAAAATAACTATTGATTTTTGTTGTGATTTTAGTGATAATTATAAAGACGCCGATGGACCAGTGGTGTAGTGGTTAACATGTCTCCCTGTCACGGAGAAGATCGAGGGTTCGATCCCCTTCTGGTCCGCCACTTTGTGGCCCGATAGCTCAGTTGGTAGAGCAATGGACTGAAAATCCATGTGTCGCCAGTTCAAGTCTGGCTTGGGCCACCATCCTTGTTTTATTAATCGATATAGTAATATATCGATTTTTCTTTTTATTCGTTTATTTGAATAGTAAATTGTTTGACATGTTTTTATTAAATTTGCGTATATGTTTGTTATTTAAGTCTTCTATAGTTAATCGTGCTTTGTTCAGACAAACGACGATCACCAATAAAGTTATAAATTTGTTTAAATAAGAAGAAGCTTGGAATAATCAAAAGTACAAATAATAGACCCCAAATCAATATGTAATTAAATGTTCCGAGATTCATTCTCCATGTCGTAAATATCCCAGAGTCATTTGGATAAAAGTTATGAAAGTTAACCTTTAAGATTACGGAAGCCAATCCGCCAATAAAGCTATATAAAACACCACCCGCCAGTAAATATGGTAAAACTCTCTTAATATTAATGTCGACTAGTTGGAGGCTGACACTAAATAATGCGTATAATACGACAAGGTGATGATAAGTGAATGTGTGAAACTTTAGAAAACTATTAAAGAGTGTGTAGGCTGAATCTCCGATCATCATTGTAGGAAAAATATATAAACCAACTGCAACCATAAACGAGTAAGTAGAAGCCATAAGTTGACTGATTTGTCTGAAACGGCCTTTTGTGTAAGCTGCTAGTGGATATAATAAGTTAAAAAAACTACAGAAGTATAAGGGAATGATGGTTTTATCATAACCAACCATAATACCTCTCAATTGTTTAGATACATCTAAGGCAACAATTAAAAAAGCTATGACCATTAGAGGAACATATCGATCCTTGTAATCCTTGTCAATTAGATGGTTTCGCGATACAACAGCTATTATCAACATTAAAACAAGAAAGAGTGCAAGCACAAGATAACCATAGAAATCATACATGTTTATATTATAATATAAATGTTATATTAAATTTGAAAAATTAAGGTATATTTATGATGAATTACGAAATAATTAAAACAAATATGTGTATGGTCTTAGACCAAAAAAATAGAATGCTGGTCATCGACCGGGTCAAAAGCGATTGGCCAGGGTTAACTTTACCTGGTGGACATTTAGAAGATGGAGAGACGCTAATTGACAGTGTTATTCGAGAGGTTCTTGAAGAAACCGGTCTTACAATTGCCGCCCCAAATTATAAAGGGTATATTATTTGGGTGAATGATGATAAAAAGACATGCGAAATTGCATATTTGTTTTTGAGTAAGTCCTTTGAAGGAAATCTAGTTTCTTCTAGTGAAGGAAGCGCTTTTTTTATCAGTATTGACGAATATAAAAAATGGAAACTTTCCACAGACTTTGAAATGATTGTCGAAAAGATATTGAGTGATTAACATCAGCTTGCAGGCGTAATTTCACCAACAACATTTATAATGCGTTCTAATTCGCCGGCAAAAGCATAATTGTTTGAACCGACAGAAAATGTATCAAAAAACACAAACATATCAGTGATACCAAATCCTTGTAAAAAGTTTAGGATAAATGATTTCTCGGGCGTGAACCACGCGAGAATACGACCATAGTTAGCGCTTAAAAAGGCTACAGGACTCTCGGGATCAATGATAATATTACTTAATCCTTGACTAAGATTAACGTAAGGACTAATTGTGAGTAAGGATATAGTGAGTGTCATAACAATACTAAGAGGGACATTAATAATTTGAAGTTTAAAGGCTTTAATTTTCTTTCTTAATCCACGAGGGAAGAAGATGAGAACAATAGTCCAAAGCACTGTGGTTACAATGTATGAAACAAAAGTAATAACAGGAACAGCTATTAGCCAAGTCACATTCTTAAGCAATGTAAAAACGACGCCCTCAAGAACAGAGGCATCTGATTCGCCAAGTTCTAGAATAGCAGTGAAAAATTCGTTTAAACTAGTGAATGTATAAACGGTTTCGTCATATGTGTAAGAAATTTGCCGGCCTATTAGGACGAGAAAGTTATCACCAACATATGCTGAAATTGTATCAATATTTAGGTATACACCTAAAAATACGCCACCATAAACTAAGATTCTAAAAATTGTTTTTAACAAACTTCGTTTTGCTCCACCAATGATGGCAGGAATCAATGCGATGATAATAATAATGTCAAAAACATAACTCAATGATGCAAGACCTTCAAGTATGATTTCCATGATGTTTAGACTACCTAATAATCCACCCATATAAATTCTCCTATTCTGATTTTACTACACTATAAAAATGATATCAATTTTTAACTAAATAAAAAGACACACATTACAGTGTGTCTTTGTTGTTATTACAATATTATTACTTTTTTATATTATAAAAGGCTTTTGCTCCTGGGAAGATAGCGGTATCTCCAAGAGCATCTTCGATTCTGATGAGTTGATTGTATTTTGCAATACGATCAGTACGACTCATCGAACCTGTTTTGATTTGTCCGGCATTCAATGCAACTGCTAAATCAGCAATTGTTGTGTCTTCAGTTTCTCCGGAACGGTGGGACACGACACAGGTGTAACCTGCTCTTTCCGCCATTTCCATAGCGTCTAAAGTTTCGGTTAGAGTACCAATTTGATTAACTTTGATGAGAATTGAATTTGCAATTCCCTTTTCAATGCCTTCTTTAAGGATACTAGGATTCGTTACAAATAAATCATCACCGACAATTTGTACTTTTTTGCCTAAACGATCAGTCAAGATTTTCCAACCAGCCCAATCACTTTCTCCTAAGCCATCTTCAATTGAGATAATTGGGTATTTTCCGACAAGTTCTTCATACCAGTCAATCAATTGTTCAGTAGTCTTAATGCCTTGTCCAGACTTTTTAAGATTATAGACGCCTTTTTCCTTGTCATAAAATTCACTTGCAGCAACGTCCATCGCTAGGAAGAAATCTTTGCCTGGTTTATAACCAGCACGTTCGATTGCTTCAATAATAACCTGAAGTGGTTCTTCGTTACTAGCTAAGTTAGGAGCAAAACCACCTTCATCTCCGACGGCAGTAATGTGACCCTTTTCTTTTAAAACCTTCTTAAGTTCGTGGAACACTTCTGCACCCCAACGCAAGGCTTCATGTAAACTTGGTGCGCCAACTGGCATAATCATAAATTCTTGGAAGTCGACACTACTATCAGCATGACTACCGCCATTGATGACATTCATCATTGGAACTGGTAATTTTTTGGCATTTGGACCACCTAAATACTTATAAAGTGGTAATCCATAATAGTCAGAAGCCGCACGAGCACATGCAAGTGAAACACCTAACATTGCGTTAGCACCTAATTTTTCCTTAAAAGCAGTGCCATCTAATTCTAACAAACGATTGTCAATTGCAACTTGTTCGTCAACATCAAATTCACCGATTAGAGCTGGTGCGATAATTTCATTAACATTTTCGACAGCTTTTAAAACGCCTTTTCCACCGAAACGTTTCTTGTCGCCATCTCTTAGTTCTAAAGCTTCTCGTTCACCAGTGCTTGCACCACTTGGTACAATCGCACGTCCGAACGCACCGGATGAAGATGTGACCTCAACCTCAATGGTTGGGTTTCCACGTGAGTCGATAACCTCACGAGCATAAATATCAATAATTGTTGGCATAATTTGTCCTCCTCTATATAATTAACAGCCATAGATATTATACTACTTTTCTAAATAATTACGACATATTTACAAAAAACAATCGAATTTTCGGTAAAATTATCTCGATAGTTTATTACTATTATTATCTTTAGCTAGTGTTATACTTAATTACATAAGCTGAGGTATGAGAATGAACAAAAAAACAATTAAGACAGTCGTTGCTGCGATTATAAAAAAAGATCAATCCATTTTTGCCGCAATGCGAAGTGAAAATGGATTTATGCTAAACAAATGGGAGTTTCCAGGTGGTAAAGTTGAAGCAGGTGAAAGTGATGAAGAAGCGCTTTCGCGAGAATTACTTGAGGAGTTAGGGGTGCATATTTATGATATATGCTATTTCGACCATGTTGAGTACGAATATGAAAATTTCGTACTTAAAATGAATGCATATACATGCAAAACAGATGACAGTATCGATGTATTAAATGTTCATAAAAAGGCGGGTTTTTTCAATAAAACCGAACTTGAAGAGCTTGACTTTCTTCCAGCAGATAGACCATTAATAAAACGTTTAATTAGTGAGTGGATCTCAGAAAATTAATAAGTCCTTCCAGTGCCTTTGCCCGATGTGAGATGAGATTTTTTTCATTATCGCTTGCCTCTGCAAGAGTTTTATTTAACTTTGGAACATAGAAAATTGGATCATAGCCAAAACCATTCTCACCTTTTAGTTCATTTATAATGACACCTTTAATTTCACCAATGAATACTTGGGGAAACTTTTCATAATTAACTAAGGCTATTGCTGCTACGAACTTTGCCGACTTGTCACTATAGGCTTCTAAACGACGAATAAGTTCTTTGTTTTTAATTTCATAAGTACTATTCTCCATAAAACGTCGAGAATAAATACCAGGAAATCCATCTAGAGCATTGATGACAAGACCTGAATCATCAGCAATTATAGGTAAAGTAGTTTTTTGTGCTACGGCTTGCGCTTTTTGAATGGCATTTTCTTGAAATGTTGTGCCATTTTCTTCGATGTCTCCTAGGTAGCCTATGTCATTGAGAGAAAGAATCTCAATATTTGTATCTTTAAAAAGCATGCGATACTCGTACAACTTATTAAGGTTATTTGTAGCGACTACAATTTGCTTTATCATTTAGATCAGTTCGTCAAAATGACACTTAGAAGAAGTGCATCTGTCGCTTTCGTTTTTATAGGTAGTGCGTACATCATAAATTGTCCGCTTGGAACATCTTTGAGACGTAAACCCTCAACAATGTAGATGTTCTGGTTCATCAAAACTTTATGAGTTGGGTGATTAGTTTGACCACGTTCAATACCAAGACCATCGATACCTACTAGGTTGATATCTAACGAAGCTAATAGTTCAGCTCCTGATTGGTCGAGGGCAATAAAATCATCAATGAATTGCTCTGTCAGACTATTTTTAGTCTTAAAAAGAATGCTATCACCTTTTCTAATATCGAGATGTATTAAATCATGAGCAGATATATTCCTGTCTAAATTAGTCAAATCAAACACTTTGACATGTTTGATAAGTCGAGTTAGGTCAAGAGAGTCGCTATCAAGTCCATTGTTTATCATATGCAGAGGAAAGTCCATGTGCGTTCCAGTATGCAAATTAATACTTAGTCTAGTTTCGTTACTGGAATCACCCTCTTCAATGCTTGAGTCTTGAGAAAAATTCGGTTGTTTACTTGGTTTATTTTTATAGACTTGCATGCCCTCAAAAATTGGCATTGTCACATCATAGATGATCATGGTTTATCAATTGAATCCTTTCCATGACTTGGTCATGATTTTGATAGGTTATATTCATTCTAACGTGATTTTTTATATTGTCGATGACTTTCCACGCTAATTCAATCTCGTCCCAACGTGTAAATAACGTTTTACTACCTTTGAACATATCAATGAATAGCTTTTCATACGCTTCTTTAACGTTGTTTGGGAATTGGCAAGAATAGCAGTACTCAAGGCCGACCTGACTTAATTTGTGCTCAAATCCAGGTTCCTTACCATTAACGACGAGCTTGACACTTGATTCTGGTGAAAAATCTATCACTAGTTTATCGGGTTCACCCTTGATTTTTCGATTTAATTGTAAAGGAGTTTGTTTAAAAACAATCTCGATAGAGGCACGTTTTTCACCGAGTTTTTTCCCGGTGTAAAGATAAAATGGAACACCATTAAAAAGTGGCGTGTTTACAAACAATTTGATAAACGCCATTGTCTCAGTTTTTGAACCTTGTTTAACGTTCTTTTCTAAGTTATAGCCTTCATACTGACCAACCAATGAGGCGTTGTAATCCACTGTTATATTTTCTAGAACCTTGACCTTTTCTGTTTTAATATCTTCACTCTTCAGTGATTTTGGTGTGTCGACACCAATCAGCGATACGATTTGGAGCAGATGGTTTTGAATGACGTCTCTTAGAGCGCCATTTTCATCATAGTAAGCCCCTCGATCAAGAATGCCTTCAGCCTCTTTTGCGTAGATTTTTACCATTTCAATATCGCGATTACTCCAACTACTTGAAATAATTCGATTCGCAAATCTGACCGTTAATAAATTTTGAATCATCTCTTTACCTAAGTAATGGTCGATACGGTATATTTGCTTTTCGTTGAAATTTTCCTGCAAAACAGTATTAATTTTTTTCGCGCTTTCAAGATCTTTACCGAAAGGCTTTTCGAAGGCAAGGATATGTCGGTGATTGTTATTGCGTGCTAGCTTGCAATTAGCTAAATTCGTCGCAATCGGAATAAATAAATCAGGGGCAACAGCTAGATAGAATAGGCGTAAAGTTTTTTCATTACTTAAGCTATCAAGCAGTGTTTTCAGTTCTCCATATTGATTCTCATCTAGTATGTCAATTTTTTGGTACGTTAAAAAGTCTTGTAAGAGATCAAGATTTCCGACTTTATCGTTCCTGTTTTTTACAAAGTCAATATATGAAGTAG
>CAYWQC010000056.1:0-7509 GCA_964460405.1 uncultured Staphylococcaceae bacterium
TGACGTTATAGATTTAACAATTTAGTGGAAGAGAAGAGTTATTGAACACCGATTACAGGAGGTTTTATGCTACAATTTTCTTGTTAAAGGAGACGCTAGATATGACCATTTATCAAGTATTTGTAAGAAACCACACCTTAGAGGGAACTTTTTTCTCTTTAGAGAAGGATTTAGACCGTATAAAAAGCCTAGGTGTTGATGTTTTATATTTATTACCCATCCATGAAATTGGCCTTAAGGACCGTAAAGGTAGGTATGGGAGTCCTTATTCAATTAAAGATTATCGTTCAATTAGTGAAGATTTAGGCACTCTTGATGACTTTAAGCATTTATTAGTGGCCGCCCATGATATCGGCCTAAAAGTCATGATGGATATTGTGTTTCATCATACGAGTCGCGATGCCATTTATATTGAACAACATCCTGAGTGGTATGTGTATAAGGGTGGTAAATTAGCGAATAAGGTCGGGGATTGGAGTGACATATGTGACTTTAATTTTCATCATGAAAGTTTAGAAAACTATCTCATCGACACCCTCCTATACTGGACGAAACTTGGTGTCGATGGTTTTCGTTTTGATGTTGCGAGTATGCTCCCCATTCGCTTTCTTAAAAAAGCCAGAAAAGCCGTGGAAAATGTCAATCCTAACACCCTATGGCTAGGCGAATCAATCGAATTAGACTTTCTTGAATACTTACGCTCCAAAGGCGAAGTAGGAGAGGATGATGCCACGCTTTATCAAGCATTTGATATCCTCTATGACTATGACATTTTTAAGGAATTTAAATTAGCAATCAAAGACAATGATAAAATTCCTCTTTATATTGAAGCCCTTAATCAACAAAGAAAGCGACATGGCCACCATCTTAAACTCCACTTTTTAGAAAATCATGATCAAGTCCGTATTGCCTCCTTATTAGATACAAAGTCGCAAGTCAACTGGATTAAGTTTATGTTTATGATTAGAGGTGTTAATTTTATTTATGCGGGTGAAGAATATGGTCAACAACATCAACCTCATCTTTTTGAAAAAGATCCCATTGATTGGTCTTATCAAAATCAGACGATTCATCAAGCTTATCTTACCGCTATTAAAACTAAAAAAGAGATGGCGGCACAAGGCGTGGAAGTGTGTGATATAATCGCTCAACCTCATGGTGTTGTCCAGCTTGTTTTCTCACAAGCATTTAGAGGAGAAACATCGACATTTATTGACTTAAGTCATCCTAGTTTTTATTAGTAATTACCTGGCTAATCTTGTATAATTTTAATCTAGAAAGGAAATGCGATGAAATCACCAAGTTCTCATGCTGTTGTATCGGAAAACCGTAAAGCCGCTTTTGATTATTTTTTAAGTGATTTTTTAGAAGTGGGCATTGTCCTTAAAGGCACCGAGATTAAGGCTATCCGTAAACATAAAGTTTCCTTACGGGATACGTATATTGATTTTAAAGATGGGGAAGCCTTTATTGTTAATCTCCATATTCCTCAGTATGAAAAAGGTAACATTTTCAACCATGAACCCAAACGAACAAGAAAACTTTTAATGCATAAAAAGGAAATTCTTCGTTATTCACAAAAAGCCCAGGCAGACTCCTATACGTGTGTGCCTACGAAGGTGTATTATAAAAATGGTCGCGTCAAGTTAAGTATCGCCCTTGGTAAGGGGAAAAAGCATTACGATAAACGTGAGGCCATTAAAGAAAGAGAAGACACTCGTGATATTCAAAGAGCGAGTAAACAAGGACGACATGATGATTAAGCAAGATGATGTGCTTGCCTATCTAGCAAGCAAGAATAAGCCCCAATATAGCCGGACCAACTTTGATCAGTTTCTCAAAAGTGTCCACTTCAAGTTTAAAAAAGAGGCAATTCATATTACCGGCACAAATGGTAAAGGTAGCGTTGCCTATTTTTTTAGCCATACCCTTAAGGCGGGAGGTTATCGTGTGGGTCGTTTTGTTTCGCCAAGCCTCCATCGTCCTCATGAGATGATTACAATTGATGATGTCGCGATTAGTGATCAAGCATTTTTTGATATTCTCAAGCGTTATATTGAACCATTTGACCGCTTCGAACTCACGCAATTTGAAATTATCGCCTTCATTGCCTTTATTTATTTTAGTGAACACAAAATTGATCTTGCCATTATTGAAGTCGGTATGGGTGGTAAAATTGACGCTACAAATATCTTCCGTCCCATTGTTTCTATCATTACAAATGTCAGTCTTGAACATACGAGCTTTTTAGGCAACACAATCAAAGAAATTGCCATGCATAAGGCGGGAATTATTAAAACAAAGACACCCGTACTCGTAGGTAACCTTAACTTTGATGCCTTTGCTGTGGTGGCTGATGTGGCAATGAAAAAAGAAGCGCCTCTTTATGTTGTCAAAAACCCAAGTCATATTCGTGTCAATACGGAGGGCATTTGTTTTGATGCCCTTGACTACAAAGATATTTGCGTTTCCATTCCAGCGGCCTATGAAGCAAGCAATGCTGCCCTTGTGCTTAACGCTCTAGAAATTATTGCCCACAAATTTCCCCTTGAAAGTCAAGTTGTCTTTGATGCCTTTAAACACATCAACATTCCTGCTCGCTTTAGCATTGTCAAACAAGACCCCCTTGTCATCGTTGATGGTGCCCATAATCCCGCGGCGGTTTCCTCGCTCATTAATAGTGTGAAAATGCTGACAAATAAGAAAATTCGGACGATTTTTGCCTCGTTTAAAGATAAGGATGTCAAGGCAGAATTTGATCTTTTTGCCCTTGCTAACGCCACGGTTAGCCTAACGACGTTTGATCATCCTCGGGCCCGTCAAGCGGTTGATTATGAGGGATTTGATCTTCCCTTTGAAGCGGATGCGATGCGTCTTATCAAGACGACGATTGCTAGTATGAAGGATGATGAACTACTCTTAATTACCGGTTCACTTCATTTTGCGATGTACGTTTATGAACAATTTGTAAATGGAGAATGAAGATGAGGAATAAAAAACATTTATTAAGAATTACTATCAGTGCCTTATTTATTGCAATTTCAATTGTGCTCACTCGCTTTTTTGTTTTTCCTTATGGTCCATCCTATTTTCGTCTCACCCTTGGTAATGTCCCAATTATTTTGGGTGGTGTTTTGATGGGACCCCTTTATGGTGCGATCATTGGTTTTGGTGCCGATATCATTGGGGCAACGCTTTTTCCTAGTGGTAGTTTTTTGATTTTTCCGATGATTTCAAGCATGCTTTATGGGGCGATTCCCGGTGTTTTATTTATGGTCATTAAAAAATACCGTGGTGTGATGAAGGTCCCACTCATTTTCCCAAGCATTGGTTTATTTTATGTTGTTGGCCTTATCTATTTCTTGTTTCAAAAAACACTTAAAAATCCCTTTAATACACAAGTTGTCTACACACTAACGCCAACCATTAAACTCGTCGCTTTACTCATTTCCTTGGTAGCTATCGCCTTGCTATTTACGGCCTTATGGTGGACAGATAAAAAGTTAAAACTCAAAAATAATTATCATCAGGTTCTGCCAAGCGACTTTGCCCTCGTTATTTTAATCACTGAGCTTCTCGTTGATGTGGTTTACACACCCATTTGGAAGTATTTTTATTTTGGTCTCCCTTACTTTTTTGCCCTTTTTATTCATATCCTCATCGTTTTAACGCTCCTCATTCTTAAGACGATGTTAATTAACTTAATCGCCTATTCATTCAGTAAAAGTAAGGTTAACATCTAACTACTAAATCACTACTATTATTGCTTGACATCTTTAGTCAAAATTACTATTACTTTGTAATAGTAATTGGTGAAAGTGCTTTTCTAAACATTTCCTACGTACTGATAAGCCTTCTTGTTAGAATTGGTTTAGAAAGAGGTGAACGCGATGATTGATAGAGAAGATCCCCGAGTAAATCGAGAAAATGACAAGAGCGAAGAGATGATGATGGCGGAAGCGCTTTATCTATATGAACGCGACCTTGAAGGCGAAGACGATTTAGACACTGAACAATAAATTGTCTTGTTGAATCAATAAAATAATGCCGGCTGGCATTTTTTTATTTGCTTTTTTTGTTAGAATAAAAAGGCGAGGTATTTAATATGCAAACTAAATGGTGGCATGAACGGGTTATTTATCAAATATATCCCCGTAGTTTTGCTGATTCAAACAATGATGGGATTGGTGACATCAAAGGTATTACGTCGAAACTAGACTATCTTAAACAATTAGGTGTAGGCGCCATTTGGTTGAGTCCGTTATACCGCTCCCCTAATTTTGATTATGGTTATGATATTAGCGATTATTATAATATCCACGAAGACTTTGGGACCCTTGATGATTTTAAGGAACTCATGAAAAAGGCCCAACGCCTTGATATTAAAATCATTATGGACCTTGTCATTAATCATACCTCTTATCTTCATCCCCATTTTATAGAAAGTATCAATCCACAATCCCCTTACCATGATCACTATATTTGGCGGGAAGGTCGTATCGACAAGAAGGGCAAAAAGTTGCCCCCTAATAACTGGGATTCAATGTTTACCGGTCGGGCATGGACCTATGAACCGAAAAATGATATGTGGTATTTACATCTATTTACACCACAACAACCTGATTTAAATTTTCATCACCCAGCCGTGTTGGAAGAAGTGAAAAACATCATGCGCTTTTGGCTGGACCTTGGTGTCAGTGGATTCCGTTGTGATGTCATTAACATGATTTATAAGACAAGTCTAGACGATGGGAAAAAGGCGCGTTATAAGACAGGTAAGGAGCATTATTTATCTCAACCTGGCGCCCACCGTATCTTACAAGAACTTCATCGTGATGTCTTATCGCAATACGATGCCTTCACCGTTGGAGAAACGAGTGATGTTGATTTAGAAAATGCGAAAACTTTTACAAGTGGCAAAGAATTGACGATGGTATTTCCCTTTGAACATACCGGCGTTGATTACCGCTTTAATCTCCCCACCTTTAAACGCAAATATCGCCCAGCAAGAATGGTTGCCTTAATGAAAAAATGGGTGCTCAATGTCGATTGGAACCCGCTATTTTTAGAAAATCATGATCTGCCCCGTAGTCTTTCCCGTTTTGGTGATGTTAGCAACCCCCTTCTAAGTGCAACCGCACTTGCAGCGATGCTGCTCACTTTAAAGGGCACGCCCTTTATTTATCAGGGACAAGAAATTGGCATGACCAATGTCGATTTTAAACGTCTACAAGAAATCAAGGATATTAGCAGTATTAATGTTTATCATACATTGAAAAACACCTATCATCTTCCCCATCGTCTTGCCTGGCGCTTTATGATGAATTTTACCCGCGACCACGCCCGCACGCCGATGCAGTGGAATGATAAGCGCAATGCTGGCTTTAGTAAAGTCAAACCTTGGTTAAAGGTTAATCACAATTATTCCCATATTAATGTCGAGGCACAACTGGATAAGCGCCACTCGATTTTGAGTCATTATCAGACACTGATCGGTTTAAGAAATCAGTACAAAGCACTCAGCATTGGCGAGATCAATTTTATCGATGAAAACAAAAACCTTTTGGTGTTTGAACGTAGTCTGGGTCGCCAAAAAATCCTTGTCCTCATTAATCTAGACCGGCGAAGTCACGCGATTCACACGAATATTGATGGTGAGGTCATATACGCTAATTATCAACAATTAGGGGATCATCAACGAAAACTCCGTCCTTATGAAGTGCAAATCATCAAAAAGTAAGGTTAGACTTTTATTGAATAACATTTGTCCTCTTTGACGATTTGTTAATACAAATGACTATAGTTAGTGTAAACTAATAGTAGATAGAAACACGTTCAACACGTTTCAGATGACGATGAATGACCCTTGAGAGGAGTCCATGTATGCTGATAAAAACATTCAAACAATCACCCCTATTTATTTTAACGATCGCCTTTGCACTTATCGCCGCAAGTTGTGGACAAGCTTCTACTAATATAGCTTCAACAAAGGTCCATACTGTCGGGAGTCAAAGCAAGTTTCAGCAACTCGTCGCTTCGGCCATGCAAGAACGTCAATATGCGCCTGGCATTAGTGAAGACGCCGTTGCTGAACCGGGTGTGCCCGAACAGGGAGAAGATAGTGAGGGTGGTCGTGACTTTGTTGACACGAATGTCCAAGTAGATGGTGTTGATGAGGGCGATATTGTCAAAACAGATGGTTATGATATTTTCTATGCGCCCCGTTATCAAAATCGCGTTCATGTGTTTAATGTGGATGATGCTGGTGGGATTGCCTACCAAGAAGGTATTGATTTAGCAACTGTTTATGTTGATTCGCTGTACCTAACGCAACAATATCTCATTGTCGTTGGTTATACCTTCAACAATACCCCAAGCTGTGGGATTGAATGGGGAGATGATTATATATGTTATGAATGGATGTGGTGGTCACCAACTGGCACGGTTCAAGTGTTTGATCGTGATGATTTATCGCTTGTTTATGCCCTCGAGACCAACACGAACTTTCTTGACCATCGTCTTGTTGATGATAGTCTCTTCCTTGTCGGTCATCAAAATGTGTATGCAACGAATGATGACTACCGTCCAAGCTATACGATAGGCGAACAAGAACCTGTATACCTAGACTATGACAGCATCTACTATTTTGATGAAACGCCCGCCGTGGGTATGAGTGTGGTGACAGGCATTAAACTTGAAGAAGATAGTGAACAAATCACGTTTAACGCCAGTGCCTATTTAGGATCTGCCTATGGCTATAAACAAATTTATGTGTCGACTACGGATTTATACATTAGTGACACGAATTATATTTATGAACGTGAAGCGTCCTACCAAACGATGACCATTGCGCAATTCAGTCTTGATAAAGAAGGCGCGCAAGTGACATTTGTCGCCGCGGGAACGATTAAAGGCGGGATGCTCAATCAATTCTCGATGGACTACCATGCCGGCTATTTACGTGTTGCTACAACGAGTAATGGGGCCACATGGAGACGTGGAAATGATGATTGGGAATGGTTTGATTATGAGCGTAATGTGAGTAATCACCTTTATGTACTGAAACTCAATGATGCTGGAGATGGTTTTATCATTATCTCCCACCTGAGTGAGGGCTTAGGTAAACCCCTTGAATCGATTAAGAGTGTGCGCTTTTTAGACAACCGCGCTTACATTGTGACCTTCCTTCAAACGGATCCACTATATATCATTGACCTTTCTGACCCGAAAAAACCCGTCATTACGGATGAAATTCATCTTCCAGGTTTTGATACATATCAACATCCATGGGGACCTAACAACTTGCTTGGCATCGGCTATGATGCTGATGAGAATGGCCTTGTCCAAGGCATGAAATTAACCGCCTATAACAGCACGAGTGGTGGGGCGATGGAGATGCAAACTGAGCGCCTAAGTAATGAGATAGAAAACAATACAAACACGTGGAGTTATAGTTATTCAGAAGCACTATTCAACCACAAAGCGTTGCTGGTGTCGGTCGATCATGGT
>CAYWQC010000057.1:0-7274 GCA_964460405.1 uncultured Staphylococcaceae bacterium
GCACCTATCACATTATAGCAAAAATCGTGTTTAAAGTCAGTGTGCTAGTTGATATATGTAATGTGTATTAGTTTTCTTTTGATCCCAATATTTATTGCATTAACTATGAAAAGAGAACTTCGATACCATAGAATTACTATGATTATTCACTAAAATCGATAGTTGGTAAGTTGATATTACACTGAATCATTCGCACATTACAGTCACATATATTATTGCTAAACTTAATATTCCATGCGATGCAAGTAGTATGCTGTTGATAGGTTGTGTATTTGTATAGGTGACACTTTCTCATGTAGATGAGAAAAATCGATAACCAATCGCTGTTAACAAGCTGATAAAGTGTACGTAGACACATAAAACACCATAAAATAACTATTACATTGAAGTAAGTTTAATAGCGAATTACTTATTAATACAAACGACGACCGTTTTAACAGTTTGCTTTAATCAGTGTTTTAATTTCATTTACTTCTGGAACGCGCCCATAACTTATGATTTTGCCATTAATAACAAGACCTGGTGTGCGCATTAATCCCGATTTAGCAATCGCCATCATATCGGTGATATATTGAACATCTGCCTCAATTTCTAACTCTGCGACCGCTTTTTTCGTATTTTCGAAAAGACGCCGACAATTGGCACATCCTGATCCAATAATTTTAATCATCATCATATGAATTCTCCTTTTTAAAATACTTATTAAGCTATATGAATAGAAAACCTAGTATGTTAAAGGCATAGCCTATTACGATTATAGCTGTAGTTACTATGGCAATAAAAGTCATAAGTAATTTTGTTTTTACTACTTTTTTCAACATAATGAGGGAAGGAAGCGATAAGGTTGTAACCGCCATCATAAAGGAGAGCACAGTACCAATTCCAACGCCTTTTTGAACTAATGCTTCAGCAATAGGTAGGGTTCCGAATATATCTGCATACATCGGTATTCCCACGAGGGTAGCAAGCACCACAGAAAATGGGTTATTATCACCAAGTACGGACTCGATAAATGTTTGAGGAATAAAACCATGGATTAAAGCGCCGATACCGACGCCGATAATGATGTAAAGCCAAACCTTACGGATGATATCTTTTACTTGAGACAATGCGTACTTAATGCGCTCTTTTTTGCTAAACTTAATGTCTTCAATCTCACTCACTTCAAAATGATCCTCTTCGGATGAAGCTGTAACAAAAGACGCAACATAGCGTTCCATTTTAAAAGCACTCATAAGCATGCCACCAATGACAGCAATGAGAACACCAACACCTACATAGGCTAAAGCGATTTGCCAATTGAAGATGCTGGCGAGGAGAATGATTGAGGCAAGGTCAACAAGGGGTGATGAAATGAGAAATGAAAACGTCACCCCAATCGGAAGTCCTGCCTTGGTAAACCCGATAAAAATGGGAATCGATGAACATGAGCAAAAAGGGGTAACTGTTCCAAGAAGTGCAGCAAGCAAATTGGCGAATGGACCTCTTACTTTGCTTAAGATTTTTCGAGTGCGCTCTGGCGAGAAAAATGATTGTATATATGCTGAGACAAAAATAAGGACCGATAATAGAATAAAGATCTTAATGATATCGTAGACAAAAAAAGTTCCTGCTTTATAAAAAAGTGTTGTTGAATCGACCTTAAATACTGTCTCAAATAACCAATTAATGATGTTTTGTAACCATACCATTTTTAATAATTGGTCATTAAGCCATGTGAAAATAGTGTTAATTACTGTCATAAAGTGTTTATTCCTTTATAAGAGCACTAAGATAATCAATCATTTCAATAATGGTTTCACGATGAATAATATGTTTTTTCCATGTTCCTTCTTTATAGGCACTTAAGAGCTTACCATCCGTCATTATTTTTAAATGATAGGACAAGGTCGGTTGTGTGACTGAAAGGTTATTTATAATCGTACATCCACAGGTTTCGCCTTTAGCTAAAGCTTCAAGTATAATTAAACGATTAGGATCACTCAGTGCGCGAAATTGGTTTGCTAATGTCTTTTTCATAGGCCTCCATATATAGATGTTTATCTATGTTTAACTTACTCATTCTACCTCATCCTATTTAGTGTGTCAAAGATGATTGTCTTTAACGATAGAAATAGACGACAATAAGAAAAGTTTGCATATGTGATTCATAGGGTGATAATCATATATATAGCCATTTGATGATTTTAACAGGATATGTTGGTGTCATGAACAACCATGAGTATGATAAAATAGAAGCAGTTTTTAGAGGAGTTTTAGTATGGCGAACAAGCAAAGAATCAAGCGCTATTTACAACAGTATCAGCGACTGAATGACCGCTTTTATATTGTTACAGGCGCTAACAGTGGCCTAGGTTTTAGTGTGACTAAACATCTCCTTTATCTTGGGGCTAGTGTTATCATGGCGTGTCGACATCGCAAGAAGGCAGAAGCAGCAAAAACAAGACTACTAGCTTCCTTTCCTGAAGCACAGCTATTCATCCTTGTCTATGATCAAGCTGATTTCACTTCTATCGATGAGTTTGTCGATCAAGTAAAACAACACTATTCACATTTTAGTGGGATCATTTTTAATGCTGGAATCTATCATCCTCGTCGAGGAATGAAGACCAAACAAGGCTTTCCCCTCACGATGGGGGTTAATTATCTTGGTGTATTTTATTTACTAAGACGCCTGATTGAAAAGGGACTACTTGATAAGACGCATTCACGGCGGTTAATTTTTGTTGGTTCACTGTCGTGGTATCGCGTTAAAGTAAGTGATAGTCAAGCCATTCTCACCAGCGAACAAGGGCGAATGATGAGCCAATATTGTCGCTCAAAAACTGCCCTCGGAGCGCTTGCTTATCAACTGTCTAGACATCAAACACAATCTCATCTATATGTCCCCCACAATATCGGTGTTTATACGATGCACCCAGGCACAACTGGTACGAATATTGTTGGCAATAGTTCAAGTAGTTATCCTCGGTGGTTTGCCCGTCTTGCTGATATCGCGCTTGCCCTTTTTGTTCATGGGCCAGATGTTGCGTCTTTAGGCATCATTAAAGGCCTACTTGACCCCTCGATAAGTGAGGATCATGTGATTGTCCCTCGTGGACTATTTCATATATCAGGTTACCCCATGACTAAGCGCTATCCTCATAACTTACGGCAAAATGGACAAACCCTCATCGAAAAAACATCAGCAGTGCTCGCCACGTTCGATCATTCAGAGTTGGTGTAGCAAGATAAATAGGTAGACCAATCATGATTGGTGAAATCGTTCAAACTGATTGTAATAAAGAAAAAGGATCAAATCATGTACCGTATTTTTAAAGTTTCCTATGTTTCTATCCCCCAGAGTGAAGCGTTTCAACGATGGACAAGCCGTGAGGGAGTCAACACTTTTTTTGGTGAAGATGCACATATACAGTTGTGTAAAAACGGTGCCTATGAAATATTTTTCTCAATGTCTGCACCTGAGGGTTATCGCGGTTCTGAGGGCTGTCATATCATTGATTTTCATCGTCCCACCTTTATTGAGTTTACATGGAATGTACCGCCCTCATTTCCCGAACTTCGGGAGATAGGATATCAATCACTTGTGAGAGTGAGCTTTTACGAAATTGACAAACACCTCACAAAAGTGATTTTGGATAACACTTTTCCCTCCGCTCCCCAGGAACTAGAGGGCGTTAGACGCTATTTTGAGCGGGCATGGGATCATGTTATGAAGGCATTTACTGAAGCTTGTCAACGTTAAAAGAGACCTCACTTATAAATAGAATTTGACTAACAGCTTCTTGCATTGTTAGTTTCACCAAGAGTTTTACTAAAATTCACAATTAATGTAGTGAAATGGTATCTTTTTTTGATGGAGATGGTATCATCTATGAGGCTTATGTGACAACTAGTGATGTGAGCGATATCGATATGAGTGAGGTAGTGTATGTTAGAAGTAAGAAATGTAAGTCTTCAATTTGGGGGAAGAGTGTTATTTAAGGATGTCAATGTCGCCTTTGCACCTGGTAATTGTTATGGCATGATTGGGGCTAATGGAGCAGGTAAATCGACCTTCTTAAGAATTTTATCGGGGGATTTAGAACCTAATAAGGGAGAAGTCGTTCTTGGACCAAATGAACGTATGTCAGTTTTAAAACAAAACCAAAATGCCTTTGATCATCTCACTGCCTTAGAAACCGTTCTTGAAGGACATGCCCAATTGATGGCAATCAGTCGGGAGAAGGATGCCTTGTATGCTAAAGAAGATTTTAGTAATGAGGACGGCATTCGTGCTGGTGAACTTGAAGAAATGTTCATGGAAATGGATGGGTATCAGGCGGAGAGTGATGCTGAATCATTACTTAATTCTTTAGGGATAAAAGGCGACAAACAAACCACCTTGATGGGGTCACTAGATAGTAAAGAAAAGGTGAAAGTCTTATTAGCGCAGGCTCTATTTGGTAATCCTGATATTCTTGTCCTAGATGAACCTACGAATAATCTTGATGCTGTGGCAACAAGGTGGTTGGAAAACTTTTTATATAACTTTGAAAATACGGTGATTATTGTGTCGCATGATCGTCACTTTTTAAATAAGGTGTGCACACGTATTCTCGATGTTGATTTTGGTAAAATTTCCACTTTTGTGGGCAACTATGATTTTTGGTATGAAAGCTCACAGCTTATTGCCCGCCAGCAAAAGGAAGGCAACGCTAAAAAAGAAGCACGAGTCAAAGAACTCGAAGAATTTATTGCTCGATTTTCCGCTAATGCGTCAAAGTCAAAACAGGCCACTTCTCGGAAAAAAGAACTCGAAAAGATTACGCTTGTTGATCTTGTGCCTTCAAGTCGTCGATATCCTTTTATCGACTTTAAATTTGAACGTGATCTTGGTCAAGATGTTTTATTCGTAGAAAATCTCAGCAAAAAGGGCTTGTTTAATCATCTTAGTTTTAGTTTAAATCGCGGAGATAAGGTGGCATTTATCTCGCCTAATAGTCAGGTTGTTACCGCCCTATTTGATATTCTTACGGGCTCGCTTAGTCCCGACAGTGGCCAGTTTAATTTTGGTGTGACAGTCAAACATACGTATCTCCCTCAAGACCACAAGCGTTTCTTTAAAAACAAAAATATCAATCTAGTTGATTGGCTTCGTCCTTATTCTAGTGACCAAAATGATACATATATTAGAAGTTGGTTGGGACGGATGCTCTTTTCTGGAGAAGAGGCCCTCAAACAAGTCGGTGTCTTGTCCGGAGGTGAAAAGGTACGAGTGATGATGGCAAAAAACATGCTGACAGCCGGCAATGTCCTCATCATGGACGAGCCCACAAACCACCTAGATTTAGAGGCCATTACCGCCTTAAACAAGGGCTTGATTAACTATAAGGGCGTGTTGCTGTTTACTTCGCATGACCATGAATTAATGTCTACAGTTGCAAACCGCATCATTTATATTGATGGTGATACGATTATTGATAGGCAGATGAGTTATGAGGCATTTCTTGATGAGTTTGGAAAGTAAGTTATATTGATTGATTTACACTTGTTATCAATTATGAAATTGTATATACTAGAATTACCATAAGGAGAACGGCTAGAGACAAGCTCTAAACCGTCAGCAACCTGCTTGTAGCGAGTAAGGTGCTAATGCTTGAATGATGGATAGTTAATAGACGTCATCATGAATGACACGATTGATAGTTTAAAAACTCCCGACAGAGGGAGTTTTTCTTTTCTATCGCACCGTTAGTGGGTAGGTATGGCTAGAAAATGAGCTATGATAATCAAATTGAATTATAGGAGGGGAATACTTATAATAAATATATGGCAAATACATCGACTATTTCACAAAACTCAATTAAGAAACTTTTGAAGGACAATCAAAACATTTGTCCGGACAGCAAAGAGAAATTAAACTATTTTTGCCAGCATATTAGTGAGGGCTACCGCCAATACAAACGCCATAAAGATGAGGGTGTAACCCTGAAAAAATTGACGGATTTCACAAAAGAAATTATCGATATCCATAATGCGAGAATTGCCACTTCCACGAATGATCTAAAGACGAATTATTATAAACAACCCCAATACCTTAGCAAGATTGTTGAAGACTACGTTGCCTCACTACTAAGCAAAACTGATCCAAGTCATCTTTTTACCCATGTCGCCTCGGTAGATGATACGCGCATTGATCGCTTCAAAGAAATACTAAATTTTTATTATGGTCCGATTGTAAAACAACCCACAGAGCAATTAAAACAGCGTTATTTGAAAAGATTGCTTCTACAAATGGTGTCAGGTATCCATCTCCTCTCGATGGAACGTTACTCAGATGCGATGATTATTTGGCGCTCGCTTATTGAGAGTATTTGTTATTACAAAATTCTCAAAGTCGGTGATAAGAAAACCGAAAATCTTTTTATCACAAGAAGAGAGGATAGCGCCAAAATTATTGGTCTTGTTGATGCCTCAAAAGCTGAAATGGTCAATATTTCATCGCAAATCAAAAATCGGAAAATGGGAAAGAGTGCAAGTTGGTGGGAAAAACAACGCTTTTCTTGGGCCAAAAAGATTATCGCTAAAGGTGATCCTTCCGCTAAATTATTAATGGAAAAAGTGAATCTTGGCAAGTATTATCCCCATTACCAGGTGGCATCTTTATTTACACATGAGTATTTATTGGATGAAACACACTTTAAAGAGATTAGTTTTATGGACTATTTGATTCATCTTTACTGGCGGGCTCTTGAAGAAGTCCGTGAAGAATTCAAATTAGAGTTTTCCTTTGTTGACAGTCAAATTAAGACAATCAAAAAACATGAAGAGACGATTCGTAAGTTACTAAAGAAGAGTCGTGAAGCGTTTAATCGCTTTTCCGATATGATTAGTGATTAATTGATCGCTATGTTTTATCTTTATTGATTGGAAGCTTTGCGATTCCCAACGTGTCAAGTTTAGAACCCAGCAAGGCTACCTTGTTGATTACGACTTTGTTATAATCTATATATTCATCAAGCCGAGGATTCATCATGCACGATATCATTAATCAATTTGCGATAAGAGAAAAAGTTTTAGACTTTCTTCCATATGGAGAGGGGCATATCCATCAAACCTACCTCATTACGACGACCAACCCTCATCAACAATATATTCTCCACCGTATTAATCATCATGTCTTTAATGATGTCGCAGTCTTAATGACCAATTATCAAAACGTCATAACGCATTTAAACACTGTCAAAGATAGCCCCCTCCAAGTCGTGGAACTCATTCCCACAAAAGCGGGT
>CAYWQC010000058.1:0-7262 GCA_964460405.1 uncultured Staphylococcaceae bacterium
AATTGCGGTAATAAATAAACTACCGATTCCTGGAATCCCATAAAGGTTCTCAAGAATCATTGAGCCAGCTAATAAGCCGACAAATTCGCCAATAATCATTGGGATAATTGGCACGAGAGAGTTTCGTAACGCATGACGAATCACTGATTGCGTCTTGGTTAGACCTTTTGTTCTCGCAAGTAATAAGAATTCGCTTGACATAATTTCCGCTAATTCTGCCCGAGTGTACCGCGCAAATCCAGCAATGGAGCCAAAGCTAAGGCTGGCGACCGGCAAGATAAAGCCGAGCACTCTCGTATTGAGTGGTGCCCCGTCTGATGGCCATTGCGTCGGCACCCAATTAAGTCCATAAGCAAAGATGATTAACAAGAATGTAATCATGACAAAACTTGGAATTGAAATAAAAACCATGACACTCGTTGAGATAATGTGATCGGGTGCACGATTTTTGTTTAGGGCTGCAGTAATACCCAGGACAAAGCCCAGTGGGACAGCAATGAGGACAGAAATAATGTTAAGTCTGAGTGAATAAGGCAGACGATCAAGGATGATTTCCATCGCTGAAACGTTCAGTCTAATTCTGGTTGATAAACCCCAATTCCATTCGGTAAAGATGCCTCTAATCCAGCTTGAATATTGGGTCATAACTGGAAATTGATTGAAGCGATAGACAGTAGAGCCGATTTGTAAAGTGACTTCAGCGCTAGCGCCAGGATCTTCAACAATATACATATAACCAAGTCTAACTTGATTCATGTAAAAGGGAAGACGGGTTTCTGCGGTTCCTGTTGGATGTTCAAACGGAATCATTTTCATCAAAATAAACGTTAATGACAAGATGACGAAAGTGGTGATAACCATGAGACCTAACCGCTTTAAAACGTATCTCCACATAATTTTCTCCTTCTATTTTTAATATAAACATTGCCAGCTTTTTAGGGCTGGCAATGCTCGATTGCTTTTATATGTTATATAAAATTCCGATAAAAAGCAATTAATTGTAGTGTTTTTTTACCCGTTTAGGCTGCAGGAACCGTGAATTCAAGGTAGGCATATTGGACAGCTGATGTTTGACCACCCACAGTAGTTGTGTAGTATACAGTTAAGTCTAAGTAACTATCATCAGCTAAGCCAAGCGCACCATCAACATCAATTGTGACAGTCCATGTACCATCTTGGTTAAAGGTAATGGTTGCTTCTGAAACTGGGACGAAGACGGGATTGTCATCGTCATCGTTGTAGATTTCAAATCCGACAAACAGTACTTCGACGTTTTCAGGATCGCCAGCATAGTAATGACCAGTGGCGGTAATGGTGAAGGCACCAGTACCATCAGCTGGGCTAGCAGTCACTTCTCCTAATTTGAAGAGGACAGCAGCAGCACCGTTTTCAACGACAGCACCTGCGGTTGCGGCACCTAATAAGGCATCGTATGACCAGTAGACATCATCGTAGAAGATTTCGGTGGTTGGTGTATTGGTGTCAACACCCCATGAGAGTGTGAAACCACTACGGTTGTCACTTGTAACAGTATCCATGAAGGAAACTGGGTCAAGTGTATTACCACTAATTGAACCGAATGCTAAGTCAAAGTCACCTTGCATTGGCATATAGTAGGCGTCCCTCCAGTTTTCAGTTGCATATGGTTCAATGGTTAATTTGAATCCTTCCACTGAGGCATTGAAGGCACCTTCTAGTTGTTGTTTGACGATTTGACCTTCGTCATTAACTTGTGAAACGCTTTGGTAAATTAAGCTTAAGTTAATTTCGGTAGGATTTGCAGCAGTACCGCGGACGTATTCGCCATCGGCAACAAGTGCATCCATTGCATCTCTAAAGAACATACCGGCGGCACCTGGTGAATAACCAAATGTTTCAGGTGAACGGTCTGCTATGACTGCTTCGCCAGTTGGTGATGAACGGAATGAGACACCTTCTTCAGGGTCAATCATATAAGCATCACTTAAGAACGCTTGGGCAGGGTTACGACCATTGTTGTCGGCTAAGACTTGACGGTTGAGTGAGAAGTATAAACCATTTAGGAAGTCATAGTTACTCATCACTGGTTCGACATCCCAGTAATTGTCTTCGGCGTGTGGGTAGATACTACCGTTGACGCCAAATAGTTCTTCCCAACGTTCTTCGTCCGTTGCGTTGACTTGGAGTTTCCAAACGGTATCACCAAGTGTTTTGCGTGTACGTGGATCATTTTTATAGGTCTTGAGTTGTGTTGATGGAATACCAGCACTATCAAGTTTGCCGGCTAGGAATTCTTGGAAGGCAACGTTGTTATCTTCAAGAATGGTATATTTGTAACCTTGGTGAGTTGCACGATCAGCTTCAAAGAAACTGGCGTTTTTCTTAAAGGCTACTTGTTTGTCGTTTTGCCATTCTTCTAAGGTGTACATACCTAAGGAGAGAATGGAGTCAATGTTTGGTTTACCATAGTTATCAATTCCACCAACCGCATCAATAAATGATTGTGGGACTGGTGAGAAAAGGGAACTAGATAAGTTGTACATTGCATAGAATGGAGTTTTTGGAGAATTAAATTCAAACTCAATTGCGTTTTCTGCAACATTAAGTTGAATACCAACATCATCCCAGCTTGGGCTGTTACCCTTTTGGATTTCAGCTAAGTATTCTTTTACACCAACGAAACCTAAGGTATCACTACCGAGGTCGGTGGAGCGGAAGAGTTGACCATCAAGCATGGCCTTGAATGGGGTTAAGTAGTCGGCAAGTTCAACTTGACGTCCGTCAAATGCGGCGATAGCTGGTAAGGTAGAGAGGGTGTCGTAAACGACATCTTCGTCAGTCCGAACTTTGACTTGCCATTTGGTGGCCATGCCATTTTCGTCAGCATTGAGGGCGATAGGTCTTTCAGTTGTCGCTAAGGATGGATACCATTCATATCCAGTTTTGTCATCATTAAATTGGGTGCTCCAATATGATGAAGAGACCATGGCGTGTAAATCAGCTGTAACAGAGTCTTGTCCATCCCAATAGTTGATGGTTCCAGGATCTTGTGATTGCCATGAGTGGTAGTACCAAGCATATTTTGCTTCTGGTTCTTGTTCGAGTGTTAGAGCGGAGTTAATTGTGCCTTCGCCAACACCGAAACCGTAACCTGGAACGTAAACATCACTTGGAAGAGTTAAACGTGAATTGTACATCACGTTGCCGGCGTTATCAGCAAACGGAATACCGCCTAAGAAATTGTCAAGAACGTAACTTTCAAGCTCACCTAAGATGACTTCTCTTTCGGCGTATGAAGCTGAAGTATAGTTTTTGAGACCGTTAGCCCAAGGGGTGGTGTCTTCCGAAGTGGGTTCTGAACTTGGTGGGACACTTGTACTTGGATCGGTACTTGTTGTGCTATCAGAAGTTGTTCCGCCACATGCAGATAATGCAAGAGCGCCAAATAATGAGAGCACAGCTAGTTGTTTTGTTTTCATAATACAGTTTCTCCTTTCGTACTGTGTACTTAAATATAATCAATTAATTTTGTCGATGTCAAAGGTTTAATACCTATTTATCTTATGATAACGCTTACAAAAACCCTCAATTAAGAACTCAGGACAAAGATATCGTGTAATCGCAATAATTTTCGGTTTTTATTTTTTCCTTTTTAAGCTAAGTTTGATTGACTGTATGAAGAAGATCAATGTTGTGAATTGAAAACATTTATTTGTTGTAAAAAAAGTGTGGGTGATTAATTTTTTTGTTTGCTTATTATTTATAATAATGATAACATTTATTCGCTGAGAACTTACTTTGAATATACACGAATGATTCAAGGCGGAAGGAGAATATAGCATTATGAAAAAAGGTTTACATCCAAACACTCAACGTATTACAGTAACTTGTGTTAGCTGTGGTAACGAATTTGAAACAAGTTCAACTAGAAAAGAAATTCGGGTTGATACATGTGCAAATTGCCACCCATTCTACACTGGCAAGCAACGTTTTGTCCAAGCTGATGGGCGGATTGACCGTTTCAATAAGAAATACGGTTTAAAAGACAAGTAAAGCAAACGGCCGCCCACAGAGGCGGCTTTTTGTTTTAAATCATGAGGAACATATGAACAAGAAATTTTTTATTAGCACCCCTATTTATTATCCAAGTGCCAAGCTACATATCGGCCACGCCTACTGCACAACCTTAACTGACACTATCGCGCGTTATAAAAGGATGCGTGGGTATGACGTCTTTTTTCTTACGGGTTCAGATGAGCATGGCGAGAAAATTGAAAATAATGCTGAAAAAGCCGGTAAGACCCCCCAAGCTTTTGTCGATGGCATAGTTGAAGGTTTTTTTGATCTTTGGCAAACATTAGATATTTCCAACGATAAATTCATTCGCACGACTGATCAGGAGCACATGGAAACTGTTCAACACATATTTACACAATTACTCGAGCAAGGCGACATTTATCTAGGTAATTATGAAGGGTGGTATTGTACTCACGAAGAAACATTTTGGACAGACACGCAGGTTGGTGAAGACCATCTTTGCCCAGAATGTGGGCGCCCTGTGCACCGCGCTAGCGAAGAATCCTATTTTTTTAAGACATCCAAATATGTCGATCGATTACTTAAATATTATGATGAAAATCCAAAATTCATCATTCCCGAAAGTCGTAAAAACGAAATGGTGAACACATTCATCAAACCAGGACTTGCGGATTTAGCAGTATCGAGAACGTCGTTTACCTGGGGTATTAATGTTAAAGAAAACCCTAAACATGTTATTTATGTATGGTTGGATGCTTTGACTAATTATATTAGCGCCCTAGGTTACAAAAGTGATAACGATCATTTATATCAAAAGTTTTGGCAGGATAAAGACACAGAAATCGTCCACGTTATTGGTGCGGATATTACCAGATTCCACGCCATTTATTGGCCGATGTTTTTAATGGCCCTCGATCAACGCCTACCTGATCGAGAATTTGTCCATGGTCTTTTAATGATGAAAGATGCCAAAATGAGTAAGTCACGTGGTAATGTTGTCGATCCTTATCCACTCATTAATCGCTATGGTGTTGATGCTGTTAGATTTTATCTTGCCCGCGAAACAATCTTTGGTAATGACGGGCAATTTACACCCGAACAATTTGTCGAAAGAGTCAATGTTGATTTGGCCAACGATTTTGGTAACCTTCTTAATCGCACGGTTTCAATGATTGATAAGTACTTTGAAGGTGTCATCCCCCAATATCAAGGTCATGTTAGCGAATTTGATGCTGATTTAGAAAACTTAGCAATGCGTACGATTGAACAGTATCAAAACTCATTTGATGATTTGAAAGTAACAGATGCAATCATTGAAGTTTTTAAACTCGTCAGCGCAACTAATAAATACATTGACAACACTAAGCCATGGGAACTTGCTAAAAGAGAAGATAAACGTGAACTGGCAAGCGTGATGAACCATCTCGCTAACAATCTTTACATATCCGCAATGTTATTATCACCTGTTCTAACACGGGCACCAAAGAAACTATTCGCGCAGCTTGGGATTGAAAAAAGACTGCAAAAATACAGTTGTTTAGCAAAATACGGCGTGATTGGTGGACAAAAAACCAAAAAAGGTGATCCGCTTTTTCCGCGACTTGACGTGAATAAAGAAGTCGAATTCATTCGCAATATGATGAATAAGTAAATATGAATTTAATTCGTGTAGGACAAAGATTTACAGTTGTTGGAATTGACTATACCCATGATGGGTTAGGTGTGGCTAAATTAGATGGTCACACCCTTTTTGTACAAAATTTAATCATTGGCGAGGAAGCCGAAGTTGAACTTACGTTAATCAAAAAGAATTTTATTGTCGGTAAAATTAAAAAGATTACGCGCATGTCACCCGATCGGATAAAACCCCTATGTCCAGTTGCCACAGCTTGTGGAGGGTGTCAGTTTCATCATTTAGATTATCAAAAGGAACTCGAATATAAAAAGAGTAAAGTTTTGCGTGCTTTTCATAATATCGCCCACATGGATTTAACAGTTGATGATGTCATTGCAAGTGACGAACCCTACTATTATCGTAATAAGATTATTATGCCACTAGGAACTGATAAACATGGGCAGCTGATTCATGGCTTCTATCGTTATCGTTCGCATGATATTGTGACGATTAATGAGTGTTATATCGAAGATAGACGGAGCGCGCCTATCATTCATACTATCAAGAAGTTAATGCAACAATTTGCCTATCGAGCTTATGATGAAAAAACACGAACTGGTGAAATCAGAAAAATCATGATGAGAACATCATATTATTATGATCAAATCATGCTTGTCTTGATTACTTCTAAAAAACATTTAGAAAAATTTGATGACTTTATCACGCAACTACTAAAAGCCCATCCCGAAATCACAACCTTGATTCAGAACATTAACAATCAACCGACAAATGTTGTGCTAGGTAAAGAGGATATTGTTCTTTTTGGTCCAGGTAAAATTCAGGACAAATTGCTCGCTTTGGATTTTAATATTTCGAGTCGGTCTTTTTACCAAATCAATGTCAAACAAACCGAAAAACTATATCAAAAAGCCATTGAATTGGCAGATTTAAAGAACAATGAAACTATTTTGGATGCCTACTCAGGCATTGGCACTATTGGTATGAGTGCGGCTCACAAGGTCAAGCGTGTTCTTGGTGTTGAAATCGTTGGACAAGCCGTAAAAGACGCAAGAGAAAACGCGCTTCTCAATCAAATCACCAACGTTCACTATTACGAAAGCGATGCTAGTGATTTTATTGCTCGACTCCTCAACCAAAACGAGCACATCGATGTTGTGTTTGTCGACCCTCCACGGAAGGGTTTGGATGCAAAATTTATTGATAGTTTGATTGGTTTAAAACCAAATCGCATCGTTTATATTTCCTGTGACCCCGCAACGCTAGCACGTGATGTCAAACGCTTAAGCGAGGATTATTGTCTTAATAAATTGATTGTGGTCGATATGTTTTCTAGGACTTATCACGTTGAAACGATTGCATTGCTTTCTTTAAAAATCTAAACTTAAACTAGTGGTACACAATTAATACATTATCATTAATTTTGAAGGATCATACTCAAGCTATGAGTACAGTATTGAGTATGAAAAAAATTCAAGCCTACTAAAAAAGAAATAAGAAAACAGTTAATAGACAGATTCAATCCGAGGTTTGTAAGTGTATCAGACCTTAATGAAATTCGTGGAGATAGATTTAACCAACATAGCGCATATAATCATGAGCATATGGACTT
>CAYWQC010000059.1:0-7036 GCA_964460405.1 uncultured Staphylococcaceae bacterium
CGCGCAAGGTCGCGGACATGGTTGGTTTTGATCATCCTGATTTGAAAAAAAATCAGTTTGAACGTTTTATTTCCCCTAATCTCATCCCTCTTTATAAATGCTTGACTGATTTAGCCTCATTTTATGCTACTGCCCTGCAAACCTTGGAGGGGAAAGCAGCAAAGGACTACTTAACAAGTCGTCATATTGACGCTAAGATGATTAAAAAATTCCAAGTTGGGTTTGCTCCTAATGATGGTACACAAACTGTTAAATTTTTACTATCTAAAGGATATAGTCTAAAGAATCTTGAAGATATTGGCATCTTAAACAATCTTCTTAATAATCCCTATGACAAAAATCAAGGGCGAATTATGTTTCCAATTCATGACCATGATGGTCAAGTTGTGGGTTTCAGCTCGCGTCGCTATAAAGAAGATGATAATAGTGCCAAGTACATCAACTCTCCAGAGACACCAGTCTTTCATAAGACTAATATTCTCTATAATTATCATCAAGCCAAAAACAATGCCCGTCATGCCGGTTATGTTTATGTTCTTGAGGGTTTTATGGACGTTTTTGCACTTGATGCAAGCGGAATTACGTCAGTTGTTGCCCTTATGGGGACAGCGTTCACTCAAGAACACATCAATCTCCTAAGAAAACTAAAAGTTGAAGTAAGACTCTGTCTTGATGGCGATGAAGCAGGACAAATGGCAATGTTAAAAATGCTTGATGTATTAACGGAAGCGAAGATTCCCTTTAGCATTGTTAATAATGCCGATGATACTCGTGATCCTGATGATATATATCAAAGTGAGGGTGAGCAAGCATTGAGAGATTACTTAGATAATCTTGTTGATGCGAATGAATTTTCGCTCAATTATTATCGGAAAAACACTAAGTTAAGAAGTGTTGAAGAAAGACGTAACTTCGTGCTTAAGACGATGCCCCATGTGGTAACACTCTCGAGCAAACTAGAAGTTGACGATTATCTCAACAAAATCGCCGAAATTTCTGGGTTTTCCTACGATGTGCTCTTAGACATGTATAAGAGTGAAAAGCGTAAGGTAGAACGAGATAAAACGGTTGTTGGTCCTAGCGTAAATCACAAATATCCCCATCGCCAACTATTGAATCGTTTGCAGCAAGCTGAGAGATTAATGGTTCATCAAATGTTACACTATCCAGAAGCCATGGATATGTATCGCAACAACCATGTTAAATTTACCGATGAATTCCATCGATATATTGCAAACTTCTTAGCTTATAACCAAGAAGTCGACCGTCAAAATATCTATGCTGTTATTCTCAATGATATTAATGAACGGATTGATGATGAACAACGACAAAATCTCTATCGTCATCAAATCATTGACATTGCCGATCAAGCAAAAGAGGAAGTATTTAATCAAGCACTCGTCGAAGATGCCTTAAAAGTCGTTAAAGATGAAGGCGAGTCGATTTTGAATAAAGCGAAGATGGATCAAGAATTATCCCTAGCCACCACCGATTTAGAACGCGCAAAGATTGTGGCAAAATACCGTAACAAGCGCAAAAAATAAATATAGTAAAGTAGAGGAAAGTGTATGCCAAAGAAAAAGAATATGTTAGAAGAATTAGACGATATTGTCTTTGATACGGATGACGATGACGAAGTGTTAACGTTTGATCAAGTCAAAAAGCAACTGCTAAGTAAGGGGAAACTTTTAGGTTCTCTTGAGCAGGCTGAAATTTTTGATGCGGTATCCCATCTTGATCTCGCCGACAATGAAATGGAAAAGCTTAAAAAGTTTTTTGCTAAGAACGATATAGAAATTATCGTCGAAGAGGATATCGAAGACGATATCGATGAAGAGTTATTGGAGAAAGATTTTGCCGATGATGAAGATATCATCTTTGAAGAAGGATTTGACAGTAGCGATGAGGAAGAGGAGGATAATGAGTTCGAACGTACCGCGTATGTTGACCGTTATCAAAGTGTTTCTAGCGCCGATGTTAAATCAAGCGATTCTGTCAAACTTTATCTTCATGAAATCGGAAAGTTTGATCTATTAAAGGCGGACCAAGAAGTTGAATACGCCAAACGATATAAAGAGGAAGGCGATATGGACGCCAAGAATGAGCTCATCAATCGTAACCTTCGTCTTGTGGTCAATCTTGCTAAAAAGTACTCTCACAGTAATATGCAATTTTTAGATTTAATTGAAGAAGGCAACATTGGACTCATTAAAGCTGTTGAAAAATTTGATTATACAAAAGGATTTAAATTTTCAACCTATGCCACTTGGTGGATCAGACAGTCGATAACACGGGCCATCGCCGATCAAGCTCGGACCATTCGTATTCCTGTACACATGAATGAAACAATTAACAAAATTAGTAAAGCACAACGTGAATTAGTCCAAGAGTTAGGTCGAGAACCAACACACGAAGAGATTAGCAACAAACTAGAAGGAAAATTCACTCCAGAACGTATTTTGGAAATCCAACAAATAGCAATGGAACCAGTTAGTCTCGAATCACCGATTGGCGAAGAAGACGATTCCCACCTCGGCGACTTTGTTGAAGATAAAGATAATGAGACACCAACACAATTCACGCGAGCCTCTTTATTAAGTGATGAATTACGCGATCTCATGCAAGATTTAACTCCTAGAGAGGAACGCGTCATCATTCTTCGCTATGGCCTTGAAGATAATCGTCCACGGACACTTGAAGAAGTTGGTAAAGAATTTGGTGTTACCCGTGAGCGGATCCGACAAATTGAAGCAAAGGCAATCCGAAAATTAAGACATCCTTCAAGAACAAAGCGACTACAAGGCTATCTTAACAAGGGATGATAATATGGAAAAGTTACCACTGAGACTTCTGGCGACAATCCCGTATCTACATGAAAATGATCACATTGCTGATATCGGAAGTGACCATGGTTTATTACCGCTTTATCTTGCGCGAAAAGGATTTAAACATCTTCATGCCACGGATAATAAAAAAGGACCATTTAGTCGTCTAATTAGCCAAATTGAATCCCATGGATATTCACATGTCATCACAAGCGCTATGAGAGATGGTCTAAGTGATCTTCCTGATGACATTGATACGCTTGTAATTGCTGGTATGGGGGGTGAACTCATTGCAAGCATACTATCGATTGGACAAGTTCATCTCGATCACATTCAAAAACTAGTATTAGTCCCACATGGTCAAGAAGCCGATTTGCGTCAGGTAATTTCTTATTTAGGCTTTTCAATTCAAGACGAACAGGTAGTCGAAGAAGATGGAAAATTTTATGAGATTATTTTTGCCCTCAATCAACCCTGCCTTGTGTGTGGGATTGAATCGATGTTCGGACCCATTAATATTCGCAAAAAAACCCCAACTTTTATTAAAAAATGGACAGAAGAGCACGATAAAATTTCAATATTACTCGCCCAAGATGGTCTTCCAGAAGTAAGGAGAAATGAACTTTTGGATTTGAAAAAGAGAATATATGATGTGATTTCAACAAAGGGGGATCTCCGCGATGATTAAAACTAAGAGCCTGCTAGCTAAACTATCACGCAAATTTCCTAAGCGTCTGGCTAAGAAAAACCATGATTACGTTGGCTTGATGGCAGGAAAGCTGCCTGAGTCGGTTCAAAAAATCTATTTATGTTTAGATTTTGACAAAACAATACTCGCTGATGCGATTAATTTTCAACCGGATTTAATCATTACACACCATCCCTTAGTGTATGGAACGAGGTCGCGTGTATTTAAACGTGATGCTGAAAAGAAAGATTTTGTTACTTATCTTGATGAGATCAATTTACCCGTTTATTCATTCCACACAAATTTTGACGAAGGTGTTGGCGGAATGAATGATGCGCTGGCACAAAAATTAGGCCTTAGCGACATTAAACCTTTAGTCGGAGATTCGATGGCACGAGGAGGAAAGTTACCTCATCCCATGCCAGTTGATGATTTTGCTCTATTTGCCACGAGAATATTAAACGCTGACTATGGTTTACTCATTGATGCAGGGAAGCGTGACATCGACACCGTTGCTATCATTGGCGGTGGGGGTTCAAGAAGATGGGATTTAGCCAAAGAAGAAGGTTATGATATTTATATTAGTGGAGATGCACCGCATTATGTAAGGCGAGATGTGACAACAAGCGGATATAATTACTTAGATCTTCCCCATGAAATAGAATCCATTTTTATGGAAAGAATGCGGGATATTTTGTGGGAAATTGATGCAAGTCTTGATATCAAGGTTGTTAATCATGAAAAACAACCAAAAGTGGTCAAAATCCAATAAAAGTAGAAAAAAAGAATATAATTAGTATTTTAATAGTATTAAATTATATATGAGAAAGTGAGTCGTTATGAGTAAGTTTACACAATTTGCATTATCGGAGGGTCTGATAGACGCTCTAAATGAGCTGAATTATATTGATATGACACCTGTCCAAGAAGCCGTTATCCCCCAATTGTTGAAAGGTGAATCTATGTTGGTTCGCTCGCAAACAGGGAGTGGTAAGACTCATGCTTTTCTAGTGCCACTTTTCCAAAAATTAAATGAAAAAGAAAATAAGGTTCAAGCAATTGTTATTGCTCCTACTCGTGAACTTGCTCGGCAAATTTATGATTTTGCGGTTCAAATTAATAAACGTTTTAAAAATTTACGTATTTTACTTTTAGCAGGAGGCTTAGAGAAGTCTCGTAATTCTGACAAACTTGCACTTGGCCCACAATTAGTGATTGCTACTCCAGGGCGCTTAAAAGATATCGGATTTGAGAACAGTGTCATTACACTTGAAACAGTTGAAACAATTGTTCTTGATGAAGCAGATATGCTTATGGATCAAGGCTTTTTTGGTTTAATAAGCGACATGCTCGTCAGTTTAAATAGCGCACAAATCTTAGTCTTTAGTGCGACGATACCAATCAAACTTAACCATATTATTGAAAAATTCGTAGGAAAAAGCCATGTCATTGACATTGATAAGGCGCATAAAACAAGTGGACAAGTCAACCATTTTGCTATCGATATCCATCATCGTGATTACTTAGAGGCGGTTGTAGATTTTATCAAATGGAAAAACCCATATCTTCTACTAATTTTTGCCTCCAATAAAAAAAGTGTCAATGAAATTTACCAATATTTAACACAACGTCAATATAAAGTTGGGCTGATTCATGGTGATTTACAAAGTCGGGAACGAAAATCGATGCTTAAAAGGATCAAAAATGATGAATTTCCGATTATCGTCGCTAGCGATATTGCCGCAAGAGGTATGGATATTCAAAATGTAACAGAAGTGCTTAGTGTTAATTTACCGCAAGATTTAGATTTTTATTTTCATCGAGCGGGTCGAACCGGACGCTACGATAAGAGCGGTGACAGCTATGTTTTTTATGATCATGATAGTTTTCCTGTCATCGAAAAATTAGAAAACTTAGGGGCAACATTTGCTTTTATGATGTACCGTGGCAATGACTTTATTGAAAAAAACATTAGTCGAAGAACAAATCGTGTTTCATCGGTTGATCGCCTAGATGATGAGCTTAAAACTAAGATTAGTCTAGCCAAGAGCAAAAACAAGAGTAATAAAGTTAAACCTGGATATAAAAAGAAGGTCAAACAAGCAGTAGACCAAGTCAAGCGTAAGCATCGGCGGAAGTTGATTAATGAAAAAGTCATGGAAACAGTTCGTAATGCTAAACGCAAGGAGGGTAAATAATGAGTGATATAATCATTGGCGCTCACGTTAGCATGAGTGGACCAGATTATTATATAGGAAGTGTTAAGGAAGCGCTCAGTTACGGGGCAAATACCCTGATGTTTTACACAGGGGCTCCCCAAAATACAAAACGTAAAGATACAAGTGAATTCCATATAAAAGAAGCGTTAGCACTTATTGATAAAAGTCCGATTTTAAAGAATAAAATCATTGCCCACGCCCCTTATATTATTAATTTAGGTAATACTGTTAAGTCAGAAACATTCGAACTCGCCGTGCGGTTTTTAAAAGAAGAACTGATTCGCGTTCATGACTTTGGTGTATCAGTGGTTGTTCTCCATCCTGGCGCTCATGTCGGTGCGGGAGACGAGGAAGGGATTGTTCAAATTATAAAAGGCCTTAATCTTGTTTTGTCTGAAGATAAGACTGGTGTGACCATTGCTTTAGAAACTATGGCCGGCAAAGGCAGCGAAGTTGGTCGGACTTTTGAACAAATAGCTGCAATCATAGCTGGTGTTGAGAAAAACGAACAATTAGGTGTATGTCTAGATACTTGTCACATCAATGATGCTGGCTATGATGTTCATGATGTTGATCATGTGATCGATGAATTTGATCGAATTATTGGGATCAATCGTCTTAAAGTCATTCACATCAATGATTCAAAAAATCCAATTGGCGCTCGTAAAGATCGCCATGAAAATATTGGTTATGGTACGATTGGTTTTGAAACAATTAGTCGCTATGTTCATCACCCTCGTCTCGTAGGTATTCCAAAAATTCTTGAAACGCCCTACATTAATAAGCTGACGCCACCCTATCAATATGAAATTAACATGCTAAGAACGCAACACTACGAAAATGAATGGCGCGACAACATTTAACTAGACTATTTTATAGGTCTACGATGTTAAACAAGCACATAATTATGTTGTAAAATAAAAAAAAGAGAATATGTCGATAAAATTATAATGCAATAAGAAGTAATTGTGATATAATCTTTAAGACCGGAGGTGAAGGATATGCGTGACAACATTCTATTAAAATGCACTGTTTGTGGTGAAGAAAACTACCTTACAAGCAAAAATAAGAAAAATCAACCAGAACGGATTGAAAAGAAAAAATATTGCTCCCGTTGCAATAAGCCAACAATCCACAAAGAAAAGAAATAAGGCTTCGGCTTTATTTTTTTGCTGTATCTCTACCTATGCAAATTGCATATTAGTTAGTATAATTGAAAAAGGGAGGAATAACGATGATTAATGTTACAGAACTAAGACCAGGAAATTACTTTCTTGAAGATAATAATATTTATAATGTTCTAG
>CAYWQC010000060.1:0-6975 GCA_964460405.1 uncultured Staphylococcaceae bacterium
TCAGTGAGAAGGAGCGCCGGCATAAAGAAGTTGTTCCAGCTACTCACAAAAGCAAAGATAAACTGAACAGCGAGTGCTGGTTTCATAATTGGCAAGACCATTTGATGGAAGATGCGTATTTCACTGGCCCCTGCTACGCGAGCGGATTCAATGATTTCTTTATTTAGTACACTTTCCATATATTGCTTGATATAAAAGAAAGTAACAGGTGAAGCTATAGCGGGAATTATCAGGGGGATAAATGAATTGACAAGATTGAGTTGATAGGCGAGAGTAACAAGACCAAGGGCACTAATTTGTGTGGGAATCATCATCACAAATAAAATGAACATGAAGGCGAAATTACGTGCTTTAAAACGGTACATGAATATACCATACGCTGTTAATGCGGAAAAATAACAGGTTAATGTAGCAGTGACTGATGAGATGATTAAGGAATTACGAATAGAACGACCCATTCTAATTTGCGAATCATTCATCATATTGTTCCAGTTGTTAATAAATTGATTGCCGGGAATAAAGCTGAAGCCTTGTTGAATTTGTGCGTTTGAACGTGTCGCGTTAATAATCATAATGTAAAAGGGTGTGATACAAATAAGGGCAAGCAGTGTTAATAATGTATATGCGATAATGCGCTTGATTAAAAGATTACGCTTAATACTACGATGATTCTTATGAATCGTTAATGGCGTCAACTTTGTTGTCATCTATTTGCCCTCCTTTTGTAGTCGCTTCTTGGCGCTATACTGACCAAGACGTTCAATTTTTCGTTTGGCATAATTGGCATTCGACTTTGTCTTAGGCATAAGATGTCTAAACACAAGGGAAGAAAGACCAAGAGTAATAAAGAACAATAATGTTGAGAAGGCGCCACCCATACCATAGTTTTTCGAGGTAGCAATAAGATCGTTGAGAAACATAATTAATGTCCGTGAGGTTGTATTGGGATTACCGGTACCGCGCGTGAATATTTGGGCGACGTCAAATAATTGTATTCCACCAATCATCGAGGTGATAAACACATAAATAAAGATCGGCATTAATAGGGGCATTGTAATTTGAAAGAAAGTTCGTAGAGGGCCACTGCCATCGACTTGGGCGGCCTCATAAATTTCTCCATCTATGCCCATCACACCAGCCATCAATAGCAGTGTCGTATTTCCAAACCACATGAGTACATTAATGAACGCAATAACGCCTCTTGTCCCCCACACGCTTGAGTCAATTGAAAATGTCTCGGGGAGAGCGCCAATCGAAAATAATAATTCTAAAATGGGACCATTGCGGGAGAATAGGGTAAGAAACAACATACCAAATGCACTTGCCATCACCAGGTTTGGCATATAAATAATGGTCTTCCAAAACCTCATACCCTTTAATTTAAGTCGTTGATCGGTAAACCAAATCGCGAGCAAGAGGGAAATGATAATTTGAGGGATAAAACCGAGCACCCAAATAATCGCCGTATTACCTAAGTAACGGAAAATTCGCCCCTCAGAGAATAGATGAATGTAGTTACTAAAACCAATAAAATTAGGTCCAACCCACGTGAGGTTATCCTTGTAATATTCAAAGAAGGAGTAGTAAAATGTCGAGAATAAAGGAACTAGCGTAAACAAAGCAAAAACAATAAAGAATGGTGCAATAAATAAATAACCCCATTTTGCATACATTGCCTTTCTTTTCTTTGCTTGCGGTAGTTTCTTTTCAATCATGATATTTCCTCTCTTTTGATAACGGACTCCCCAAATGAATGGGGAGTCACGTCATTGTTATTGCAACGTTACTTTAGCGAGTAAGTGCGGGATATTTGTCTAAAACAGAGTCATAGAAGTTATCCCATGCAGTATCTTCATCTACTGTTCCGAGGAAATAGTCACGGAAAGCACTTTGGATACCTTCGTTTAAACCTTGATCGTAAGGTGAGATATTACTCATGTCGATATTCTTTGCGCTTTCAACAAAGAGAGCGACGTGATTTTGTCCGCCTAAGAAGGCACTACCATAGTCTTCATCTTCAGCAATTTCAGTCATGCCACTGATGGTATTGGTAAAGTCTTCTGTATCAAGTGTGATTTGTTTCATGATGGCTTTATCCATCGTGAGTTTCATCATGATGTCTTTAACATGGCTGCCATTATCGGTGCCATTAACACCAGCAATCCAGGTACCACCCCAGTAATAGCTAGCAGGACCTTCAACAACTGCCCAGTTTCCAAAGTCGCCGTTACCAACTTCTTTTGGACCATCTGGATCTTCAAGAGCATTTCCTAATAATGTGAAGTTGATGCCCCATGTTGAGTAGAAGAAACCAAAGACGTTGCCGTTTGGACCTTGATCGGCGGCCCATTCACTAGCCCATAGGGATGTTCTATTGTTATATGCTTCATCCGTATAAGTTTTGGTTTGTTCAATCCAAGCTAAGATTGAATCATCGATAACGATTTTCTTGTCTTCGTTAACCCATGGATTATCCATGTTGTTTGAGAAAGTCCGATAAGCATCATCGAAACCTGAGAGCATGAAGTGACCAGCATCTTTCATATCAGCGGCGACGTCATCAAATTTGTCCCAAGTATTGAGTTGTGTTTGGACGAAAGTAGGATCATCATCACCTAAAACGGCGGTTGCAAGATCACGACGATAAGCGAAGAGGCCTGGTGTTGCTTGCCATGAAGTACCTTTAATTGCGCCTTCACCATCAGTCACGATATCTTTCGTGTACTGATATTGATCTGAGAGATCACTTGTTTTAATACCAAGATCTTTAACAATATCAAGCGTATAGTCAGTTTCAACATACTTAAGGGCATAATCAGCTTCCATTAAGAACATGTCGACGCGTTCATCAACTGGTGCTGAATCGCGGTTTTCTAAAGCGGCATCTAACGCATTTTGGTAAGCGTTATCTTGGTTGGCAACAATCGTCCATTTAACTTTGGTACCATCCTTAAGAGTGTCGATATCTCCTGCTGCGTTCGTGGAGACATAGTCTGGATAATAGTCTCTAAATCTGCCTTGGAATTCATCATTCCAAGCGTGGATGTTGATGACATCCCCACCATCTGTAACAGTAGCGCCACCGCCACCACCACAACCTGCAAGTGCTACGAGGGGTAGCGATAATGCGAGGATTTTAATTAAATTTTTGTGCATTTTAATCTCCTTTCCTTAATGTGCACTTATTTTAGATGCGTGAGTCGCATCGTTAAGACCAATAATGGTTTGTCCTCTTTGTAATTGACCATGAACAACAATTTGTTCGGGGACGAAAAAACGAGGATTCTCAATAATGTTGATGATTTTCTCGGAGGCTAAGCGCCCAATTTCATCGGTGTTTTGATGATATGTTGTGAGAATAGGACGTAGTAGTCTAGAAATTAGTGAGCCATCGTAACCGGCTACTGAAATATCTTTTCCTACAACTAAACCATGTTTTTCAATTTCAGTAATACCAGCAAGAATCGCATAATCATCAGGGTATAGAATACAGGTAGGACGTTGGTTTAGAGGAAGTGCTAGGAGTTCACGTGTTGCTAATCCCGAGGGACCGGGTGTAATATAGCGTGCTGCTTTTACATAGTCCTCTCGTCCAGTTAGTCCAAGTTCTGACATTGCTTTGTGATAACCAGCAAGTCGTTTTTTTGTGACTTCACTCGTGCTTTCACCAGTGATAAAAGCGATTTTAGTATGGCCGAGCTTGTGAGCGTGTTTTACTAGTGCCTCTACACCTTGAGTGTTATCTGACATGATGGCAGTTGAGTTGTTATAAACATAGTCGATTGTCACTGTTGGAATTTCACTTTCAACAAGACGAATCACCTCGGGATCTTTAAAATCCACACAAGCAATAACGACGCCATCAACATTACGGTAACGTGCGTGTTCATAATAGGTATTGTAATTTTTAACACTCTCACTAATAAAGGTAATGTCGTAGCCTTTGGATTCTGCATCTACTTTTAATGCATTTAATATTGACGAGAAGTATTCGTGTTTCAAACCTGAGTTTGCTTCATCGACAAAGAGGATGCCAATATTATAAGAACGGTTGGTTTTCAAAAAACGCGCACTAGCATTAGGAATATACCCTAATTTTGAAGCCACATTACGGACCTTGATTCTAGTTGTTTCACTAATTTCTGGGTCATCTTTAAGTGACTTGCTTACAGTCGCAATGGAAACACCGCATTTGATGGCGATATCTTTTAATTTAACCATTTAATTATCCTTTATTTCGAACTTAATCGTTTTCGTACCTTTATTGTAGTTTTCAATTGTGCCGATGTCAACATGGTTTTTACGAAAAAATTACTTAAATCATAAAACAAACATAAAATCATATTATTTCATTTTAACTGCTGTGAAATTATCGAATTTTTATTATAAAATACTATATTGTTATTTGTTATATTCAATGCTATAATCTGAATATATTCAAACGTTTTCGCTAAAAAATATCATTATTTAATACCCAGGCAATAGATCTTAAGGAGAATTCAAATATGAAATATGGATACTTTGATGATAAAAACAGGGAGTATGTCATTACCACACCTGCTACACCTGTCCCTTGGATCAATTATCTTGGAAATAATGGATTTTATAGCCTTGTTTCAAATACAGCGGGCGGTTACATATTTTATCAAGACGCGAAATTAAGAAGACTTACACGTTATCGTTATAATAATGTTCCTAGTGATTTAGGTGGTCGTTATTATTATATTAAGGATGGCGACACTGTGTTTAATCCTAGTTTTCTGCCTACGATGACGACACTAGATGAATTTAAATGTCGCCATGGACTTGGCTACACAATTTTTGAAAGTAAAAAAAATGGTATTAAATCAGAACTCACATTATTTATCCCGCAAGAAGATTCTGTTGAGATTAATCAACTCGTGATAAAAAACACGACAGATCAAGTAAAAAATATTACTGTATTTAGCTTTGTTGAATGGTGTTTATGGAACGCCGTAGATGACCATACGAACTTTCAACGAAACCTTAACATTGGTGAGGTGGAGATTGATGAACATACGATTTATCATAAAACTGAATATCGTGAACGGCGTAACCACTTTGCTTTTTATTTCATGAATGAAAAACATCATGGGTTTGATAGTGATCGCGATGCCTTCTTAGGAAAATTTCGCTCCTTTTCTCAGCCTATTGTGGTCGAGAAAGGAAAAAGTAAGAACAGTATTGCCTCTGGTAATGCTCCGATTGGCTCCCATCGTTATCAAATGACACTACAACCTGGTGAGAGTCGAAAGCTTATCTATCTGATCGGATATGTTGAAAACGATGAAGATCATAAGTTTATTGCACCCAATATCATTAACAAAGAAAAAGTCACTAAATTGATTAACATGTATGGCAACGAAAAGGGTGTAAAACAAGCTCTTTATGAAGTTAAAACATACTGGCATAATTTACTTAGTCGTTTTCAAGTTAAGACCGTTGATGAGAAACTTGACCGTATGGTAAATATTTGGAATCAATATCAATGTATGGTTACTTTTAATATGTCAAGAAGTGCCTCCTACTATGAAAGTGGGACTGGCCGTGGTATGGGATTTAGGGATTCGTGCCAGGACTTATTCGGGTTTGTCCACCTCGTTCCCTCGCGAGCCCGTCAAAGAATTCTTGATATTGCCGCAATTCAATCTAAAGATGGGTCGACATATCATCAATATCAACCACTTACCAAACGTGGAAACGCTGATGTTGGTAGTGGATTTAATGATGATCCGCTGTGGCTCGTTGCAGGCGTTGCTAGTTATCTCAAGGAAACTGGCGATATATCAATTTTGAACGAACCTGTTCCTTATGACAATCAAATTGGAAGTGAAGAACCTCTCTTCAATCATCTAAGAGCCTCAATGCATTACACTATGAACCATTTAGGCCCCCATGGTTTACCGCTTATCGGTCGCGCAGACTGGAATGACTGCCTGAATCTCAACTGTTTTTCAAAAACACCAGGAGAGAGTTTCCAAACAACCGACAATTTTGATAATGGAAAAGCAGAGAGTATATTTATTGCAGCAATGTATCAATATTATGGTAAGGATTATATCAAAATTGCCGAATTATTTGGCGATTCTTCTGAAGTTAAATTCACCCAAAATGCAATAAAACAATTGGAGTCAGCAGTGTTGCAGCATGGTTGGGATGGAAAATGGTACTTACGTGCCTATGATTCTTTCTCTCATAAAGTCGGAAGTCATGAATGTGAAGAAGGTAAAATTTATATTGAGTCACAAGCATTTTGTAGTCTTGCCCGTATTGGGGAAGCACAGAATTTTCCGACAATCGCGCTTGAAAGTGGGCTGAAGTATTTATTAGGTGATTATGGGGTAGAGCTCCTCGCTCCTGCCTATACGAAATATCATCTTGAATTAGGTGAAATTTCTTCTTACCCACCCGGGAACAAAGAAAATGGTTCCATCTTTTGTCACACCAATCCATGGTATGTCATCGCCTTAACCCAAGTGGGCATGCTTGAAGAAGCATATGATCTCTATCAAAGATTCACCCCTAGTTATCTTGAAGACGTGAGTGATATTCATGAAACAGAACCTTATGTTTATTCGCAAACGATTGCGGGTCGGCAGTCTACTCATTATGGGCGTGCTAAAAATTCCTGGCTGACAGGAACAGCTTCATGGTCATTTGTCGCCATTACGCAAGGGATTCTTGGTATTATTCCTACATTTGATGGTCTCCTTATCGACCCAAAACTTCCCGCTTCTATCGAAATGGTTCATGTCACGCGTGTATTTCGTAATACGACTTATGATATTCATATTCAACAAGTCGGACTTGAACATCCACAACTCAGTGTTGATGGTGTTGATATTGCCGGCCAAGTCGTGCCCCTTAACGGCCAAGATCGCCACCAGGTTGTCTATCGTTACTAATGATTCTAAAAGAAGAACTATTATTTTTTTAACATTTATTTCAAAAAAA